>NZ_JBFRER010000029.1:0-100076 GCF_052114405.1 Streptomyces sp. M-16
GCGCGCGGACGCGGGGGTCGGGCGCGCGCAGCCCGCGTACGCACTCCCGCGGGCGGGGGTCGGCGTCGAGGCGCTCCCACTCCCCCAGGCCGCGCGCCCCGGGGCCGGAGAGCAGCACCCGCCCGGTGCACCCGGAGTCGAGGCGGTCGACGGCCCGGCCGTAGAGCTCGATGCGCTCCAGCACGGTCCACGCCCCGTCCGGGGTGCGCAGCCGCAGCCCGGTGCGCGGGGCGCCGCGCAGGCAGCGCACGACGGCGAGGGTGGCGGCGCCGCTCGCCCGTACGGGCGCGGAGATCTGGAGCCGGCCGGCCCGCGCGAGGAGCCGGGCCAGCACGGGGGACGCGGAGCGGACCAGGCCGAGCCGGTGCAGGCCCTCGTCGGTGAGTCCCGCTTCGACGGCGGGCAGCACGTCGAGCTGCGCCGCGAGCGCGCCGGGTTCCGTCTCGGCGCCGACGGCCCGCACGAGCGCGGCGCCGATCGCCTCCTCCGCCTCCGGCTCCCACACCCGCCGCGCCACCCGGCGTGCGGCGTCCTCCCGTTGCCGGGGGTCGGGATGTCCGAGCTGCTCCGTCAGACCCATGCCGGGCATTGTGCCGCGTGCGCGGGGCGCGGCGGACCGCCGGCGTCAGGTCCCGTGGCCGGCGCCCCACCCGGGTGGCAGGTCGGCGTCGCACGGGGCGCACACGTACCGGCCTCCCGGACGACGTCGCACTCCCGGCAGTTCTCGCACCGGCGGAAGACCACCGTGTGTGGGTGAAGCCCTCGGGGCGGCCGATCCCGGCCCGGTCCAGGGCGGCGGCGACGGCCCGCCGGGCCGTCGGGTCGTCGGGTCGTCGGGTCGTCGGGCCGGGGCAGGAGCCGGTGGACGGGTTGCTCACCGAGTCCACCGTCCACGACCCGGTGACGGTCCGCGGGAAGCCCATCTCCCCCGCCGCCCGTACCGGTTCACCGCCCGCGGACGACGCGCTCGCTGCGCCGGGGGGCGATCCGCAGGACCCCCTCCCGGTCGACCACGTGGGTGCAGGGCCCGCCCGGGTCGCCAGGGAGGGGGTCCGGGTCCCGCGGGGCCGCGCACGGCCCGCCCGCGCACCCCGGGGCGGGCGAGGGCGGCCGGGCCCGGCGGGCCGACGTACGGGAACAGGGGCGGCGGTGGTCCGGCGGCGGGGGCGGCCACCGGCTACACCGTCTCCGGGTCCGTCGCCAGCCGGGCGTGCAGGTGCTCGTCGTGCCAGCCGTCCGCGTGGTGCAGCGCGCCGCGCATCGTGCCCTCCAGGGGGAAGCCCGCCCGGACGGCGACGGCGCAGGAGGCCGGGTTGGCCACCGAGTGGCAGATCCGCAGCCGGTGCAGGCCGAGGCCGTCGAAGGCCCACCGGGAGACGGCCCGTACGCCCTGCACCGTGGCGCCGCGCCCGCGGCCGCGGGGCAGGAGCCAGTACAGGAACTCCGCGCTGCCACCGCTCACATCGATGTCGCCGAGGCCGACGAGCCCGACGGCCGGGGCCGGGCCCGGGTCGGCCAGCGCCCACACCGCGGCCTCCCCCGACTC
The DNA here is from genome assembly GCF_052114405.1 of Streptomyces sp. M-16. Lineage (NCBI taxonomy): Bacteria > Bacillati > Actinomycetota > Actinomycetes > Kitasatosporales > Streptomycetaceae > Streptomyces > Streptomyces sp. M-16. The sequence goes on from NZ_JBFRER010000029.1 coordinate 1,547, forward strand.
CCAGCGCAGACCCCACCGCCGGACGCGGGCGACGGCCGACTCCGGGGACTCCGGTTGGGGCCGGTTCCAGTGCCGGATGCCGGGGTCCCCGTAGGCCTCCACGAGGACCGGGGCGTCCGCCTCCCGCCAGGGTCGCAGCTCCATCCCGCAGGGCAGCGCGAACACCGGCTGTGGGGCCTTGGAGGCGGGTGGGACGGGGGTTATCTCGCTGTACAACGGCTGCTCCTCGCCGACTTGACGGAGCCTCGGCGGATGTCGATCCATCCCTTGGAGTTCCGCGTGCCACTACGTACGAGTAGTTAACCAACAGCACGGATTGGGCGGGGTGTGAGTGGGGCAGGGCTCTGCGGGTACGCGCGGTACACGCACGGCGCACCCGCCCTCAACCTTTCCCCGCCACCCGAGTGAACGCGGACAGGAGCGGCCATGCCCGCAGCCCAGCCGTCTTCCGAGCGGCTAGAAACAGAGCGAACAGAGCGTGCACTACCAGCCGCCATCGCGGCTGGCCTGTTGTCACCGAGCCCCGCGAACTGCCCCCAGGTGATCCCATCATGATCGGTCGCATTCCCGTGCTGGACGTCCGCCCTGCCGTCGACTGCGGCGCCAGACCCGCCAAGGCGGTCGTGGACGAGGTCTTCGAAATCTCCGCCACCGTGTTCCGCGAGGGCCACGACGCCGTTGCCGCGCACGTCGTCCTGCGCGATCCCAGCGGGCGGCTGCGCCCGCCCGTCCCCATGAACGAGCTCGCCCCCGGCACCGACCGGTGGGGGGCCCGGGTGTCCGCCGAGATCGAGGGGAGGTGGACCTACACCGTCGAGGCGTGGAGCGATCCGGTCGCCACCTGGCGCGCCCACGCCGCCATCAAGATCCCGGCGGGCCTCGACACCGGGCTGACCCTGCTCGAAGGCGCGGAGCTGTACACCCGCGCCGCGGCCAAGATCCCCAAGCGCGACGGCCGCGAGGCCGTGCTGGCGGCGGCCGACGCGATGCGCGACGAGGACCGGCCGGTGGAGCGGCGGTACGCGGCCGCGCTCGCCCCGGCGGTCGACGCGGCGCTCGCCAAGCGCCCGTACCGCGAGCTGGTCACCGCGGCCAAGCCGCTGCCCCTGCAGGTCGAACGCAAGCGGGCCCTCTTCGGTTCCTGGTACGAGATGTTCCCGCGCTCGGAGGGCGCGGTGGTCGAGCCGGGCGAGGCTCCGGTCAGCGGCACCTTCCGGACGGCCGCGGAGCGGCTGCCGGCCATCGCCGCCATGGGCTTCGACGTGGTCTACCTGCCCCCAGTCCACCCCATCGGGTCCACCTATCGCAAGGGCCCGAACAACACGCTGTCTGCGGGTAGTTGGGACCCGGGCGTGCCGTGGGCGATCGGCTCCACGGAGGGCGGGCACGACGCCGTCCACCCCGAGCTCGGCACCATCGAGGACTTCGACGCCTTCGTCGCGCGCGCCCGTGAGCTGCGCATGGAGATCGCGCTCGACTTCGCCCTCCAGTGCTCCCCGGACCACCCGTGGGTGGAGAAGCACCCGGAGTGGTTCCGCCACCGCGCGGACGGGACGATCGCCTACGCCGAGAACCCGCCGAAGAAGTACCAGGACATCTACCCGATCCACTTCGACGCCGACATGGCCGGCATCGTCGCGGAGACGGTCCGGATCCTGCGGCACTGGATGGATCACGGCGTCCGGATCTTCCGCGTGGACAACCCGCACACCAAGCCGGTCGTGTTCTGGCAGAAGGTGATCGCGGACATCAACAAGTCCGACCCCGACGTGATCTTCCTGGCGGAGGCCTTCACCCGCCCCGCCATGATGCGCGCGCTCGCGGCGGTGGGCTTCCAGCAGTCGTACACGTACTTCACCTGGCGCAACACCAAGGCGGAGCTGACCGAGTACCTGACGGAGCTGTCCGGCACCCGTTCGGCCTCCGTGATGCGGCCGAACTTCTTCGTGAACACGCCCGACATCCTGCACGAGTACCTGCAGAAGGGCGGTCGGCCGGCCTTCGAGGTCCGGGCGGTCCTCGCCGCCACCCTCTCCCCCACCTGGGGCGTCTACGCCGGCTACGAGCTCTGCGAGAACGAGCCGGTGCGCGAGGGCAGCGAGGAGTACCGCAACTCCGAGAAGTACGAGCTGCGGCCCCGCGACTGGGCCGCCGCCGACCGCGAGGGCCGCTCCATCGCCCCGCTGATCACCACCCTGAACCGGCTGCGCCGGCGCAACCCCGCCCTCCAGCAATTGCGCGACATCCACTTCCACACGACCGACAACGAACAGGTGATCGCCTTTTCGAAGCATGCCGGAGGCAATTCCGTACTGGTGGTCGTCAACCTCGACCCGCACCACACCCAGGAGGCGACGGTCTCGTTGGACATGCCGGTACTCGGCCTCGACTGGCACGGGTCCCTCGCGGTGCGCGACGAGCTCACCGGCGAGACCTACCACTGGGGCAGGGCGAACTACGTGCGGCTGGAACCGGGCCGCACGCCCGCGCACGTACTGGCCGCCCTGCGACCGTCCCCGCCCACCGGAGGGTCACCCACCACATGATGATCAACGATCCCGTCCACGACACCTTCGAGGACACCCCCGCCAAGGACCGCGATCCCGACTGGTTCAAGCGGGCGGTCTTCTACGAGGTGCTCGTCCGCTCCTTCCACGACAGCAACGGCGACGGCGTGGGTGACCTCAAGGGGCTCACCGCGAAGCTGGACTACCTCCAGTGGCTCGGCGTCGACTGCCTGTGGCTGCCGCCGTTCTTCGCCTCGCCCCTGCGCGACGGGGGTTACGACGTCTCCGACTACACGTCCGTGCTGCCCGAGTTCGGCGACCTCGCCGACTTCGTGGAGTTCGTGGACGCGGCCCACACCCGCGGCATGCGGGTGATCATCGACTTCGTCATGAACCACACGAGCGACCAGCACGAGTGGTTCCAGCAGTCGCGCAAGGACCCGGACGGACCGTACGGCGACTACTACATGTGGGCCGACAACGACAAGCAGTACCAGGACGCCCGCATCATCTTCGTCGACACCGAAACCTCGAACTGGACGTACGACCCCGTACGCAAGCAGTACTACTGGCACCGCTTCTTCTCGCACCAGCCGGACCTCAACTACGAGAACCCGGCGGTGGTGGAGGAGATCGTCTCCGCCCTGCGCTTCTGGCTGGACCTCGGCATCGACGGCTTCCGCCTCGACGCCGTGCCCTACCTGTACGCCGAGGAGGGCACCAACTGCGAGAACCTGCCGCGCACCCACCGGCTCCTCAAGCGGGTCCGGGCGGAGATCGACGCGCACTACCCGGACACGGTGCTGCTCGCCGAGGCCAACCAGTGGCCCGAGGACGTCGTCGACTACTTCGGCGACTACGCGAAGGGCGGGGACGAGTGCCACATGGCGTTCCACTTCCCCGTCATGCCGCGCATCTTCATGGCGGTCCGAAGAGAGTCCCGCTACCCCGTCTCCGAAATCCTGGCCAAGACCCCGGCGATCCCGGACCGCTGCCAGTGGGGCATCTTCCTGCGCAACCACGACGAGCTCACCCTCGAAATGGTCACGGACGAAGAGCGCGACTACATGTACGCCGAGTACGCCAAGGACCCGCGGATGCGGGCCAACATCGGCATCCGGCGCCGGCTCGCCCCGCTCCTGGACAACGACCGCAACCAGATGGAGCTGTTCACGGCCCTGCTGCTGTCGCTGCCCGGCTCGCCGGTGCTCTACTACGGCGACGAGATCGGCATGGGCGACAACATCTGGCTCGGCGACCGCGACGGGGTCCGCACCCCGATGCAGTGGACCCCGGACCGCAACGCCGGTTTCTCCTCCTGCGATCCGGGCAGGCTGAACCTGCCGGTCATCATGGACCCGGTCCACGGGTACCAGGTCACCAATGTCGAGGCGGCCATGGCGTCGCCCTCCTCACTGCTGCACTGGACCCGTCGGCTGATCGAGATCCGCAAGGCGAACCCGGCCTTCGGACTCGGCTCGTACACCGAACTGCCGTCGTCGAACCCGGCGGTGCTCGCGTTCCTGCGCGAGTACGGGGACGACCTGGTGCTGTGCGTGCACAACTTCTCGCGCTTCGCGCAGCCCACCGAGCTCGATCTGCGGTCGTTCAACGGGCGGGTCCCGGTGGAGCTCACGGGTGACGTGCGCTTCCCGCCGATCGGCGAGTGGCCGTACCTGCTGACCCTGGCGGGCCACGGCTTCTACTGGTTCCGCCTGCGGAGCGACCAGCGCGCCGACTGACGGGGCCGATGTACGGGGCGGGCACTCATTTGGGTCAATCGCCCGCCCCTGTACGGATCATCCTGACCCGACACTCGCCCATACCGGAGAAGCAACTGCCGCACATCCGGGACACTCTGCGCATTCTGTGACGGCCCGGGGAAAGGACGCGACGCCATGTCGGAGGCTGCATCCGCCCGGAGCCGGCTGACGGCCGACCGGGCCGCCGGGATCGCCCCGCTGGAACCGATGCTGCGGGCCTGGCTGCCCGCCCAGCGCTGGTTCGCGGGCAAGGGCCGCGCCATCAGCAGGCTCAGGGCCGTCTCCGCGGCCGAGCTGCTGCCGCCGGGATCCACCCCCGGCCTGCTGCACCTGCTCCTCGACGTGGACGGGGACTGTTACCAACTCCTGCTCGGGATCCGCCCGTCACCCCTGCCGCCCGCCCTCGGCCCCGCCCTGATCGGGCACGTCGAGTCCGGGCCGTACGCGGGCCGCACGGTCTACGAGGCGCTGGGCGACCCGCGGCTCGCCTCGATGCTGCTGGAGCGGCTGCGCTCCCCCGGCACCCTGGGGCCGCTGCGCTTCGACCGGGACCCCGGGGCCCCGGTCCCGGCCGGACTCACTCCCCGGCCGCTGTCCGGGGAACAGACCAACTCCTCGCTGATCTACGGGGATTCGTACATCCTGAAGGTGTTCCGCCGGGTCGGCCCCGGGGTCAACCCCGACCTGGAACTGCCCAGAGCGCTGGCCGCCGCCGGCTGCGCCCGGGTGCCCGCGCCCGTCGCCTGGTACGAGGCCGAACTGCCCGGTGGAGAACCGTTGACCCTGGGCGTCCTCCAGCCCTACCTGCGCGGCTCCGACGACGGCTGGCAGCTGGCGCTGCGCCGGCTCGGCGCCGGGGCCGACTTCACCGCCGAGGCGCACGCGCTGGGCCGGGCCACCGCCGAGGTGCACAGCGCGCTGGCCGCCGCCCTGCCCACCCTGGCGCTCGGCCCCGAGCAGACGGCCCGGCTCGCCGCCGGGATGACCGCACGGCTCGCCGCCACCGTCCGCGAGGTACCCGCCCTCCAGCCCTACGAGGCCGGGCTGCGCGGGGCCTTCGACGCCCTGGCCGCCTCCCGGGGCGCCGGGGTCCCCGCCCAGCGCATCCACGGCGACCTGCACCTGGGACAGACCCTGCGCACCGCCGACGGCAGCTGGGCGCTGATCGACTTCGAGGGGGAGCCCGCGCGGCCGCTGGCCGACCGGCGCCGGCCCGAACCGGCCGTGCGCGACATCGCCGGGATACTGCGCTCCTTCGACTACGCCGCCCGCTCGCACCGGCCGTTCGCCCCCGCCTGGGCGGACGCCTGCCGGTCCGCGTTCTGCGAGGGCTACGCCCGCACCACCGGCCGCGACCCCCGCGAGGACCCGGTGCTGCTGCGCGCGTACGAGACCGACAAGGCGGTGTACGAGGCCCGTTACGAGTCCCGGCACCGCCCCGACTGGCTGCACGTCCCGATGGCGGCCATCCGCCGGCTGTCGGAACCCCAGCGACCCGCCCACCGCATGCCCCCGCCGGTCATCCCCGGCACCACTCCCCACCCGAAGCCCCCGAGGAGGCCGCTCGCGTGAGCGCCGCACGACAGCCGTCACCGACCGTCCGCGACAAGGCCGCACCCGAGCCCGCCGCTCCAGCCGCACCGAAGGGGTCCCGCACCCCCCGGGCCCGCCGCGCCGCCCCGCCCCACGGCGTGCGGCCGGCCCCCGCGCTGGCCGCGGAGGAACGGGCCCGGCTGCTGGAGGGCCGCCACCACGACCCGCACGCGGTGCTGGGGGCCCGCACGCAGCGCGGCGGGGTGGCCTTCCGGGTGCTGCGCCCGTACGCGAAGGCCGTCACGGTGGTCGCCAAGGGGCTGCGGGCGGAGCTCTTCGACGACGGGGACGGGCTGTTCTCCGGGCTGCTGCCGCTGACCGGGGTGCCGGACTACCGGCTGCTGGTGACGTACGACAGCGACGAGATCGAGGTCCACGACCCCTACCGGTTCCTGCCCGCCCTCGGCGAGCTGGACCTGCACCTGATCGGCGAGGGCCGGCACGAGGAGCTGTGGACGGCGCTCGGCTCGCAGCCGATGGAGCACCAGGGGGTGGCGGGCACCCGGTTCACGGTGTGGGCGCCCAACGCCCTGGGCGTGCGGGTGACCGGGGACTTCTCGTACTGGGACGCGGTCGCGTACCCGATGCGCTCGCTGGGTGCGAGCGGCGTGTGGGAACTGTTCCTGCCGGGGGTGGCCGAGGGCACCCTGTACAAGTACGAGATCACGCGCCCGGACGGCGGCCACACCCTGCGCGCCGACCCGATGGCCCGGTACGCGGAGGTCCCGCCGGCCAACGCCTCGATCGTGACCGCCTCCCGGTACGTGTGGCAGGACGCGGAGTGGATGGCGCGGCGCGGAGCGCGGGCGCCGCACCAGGCGCCGCTGTCGGTGTACGAGCTGCACCTGGCGTCCTGGCGGCCGGGGCTCTCGTACCGGCAGCTGGCGGAGCAGCTGCCCGCGTACGTGAAGGAGCTGGGGTTCACGCACGTGGAGCTGATGCCGGTCGCCGAGCACCCCTTCGGCGGGTCCTGGGGCTACCAGGTCACCGGGTTCTACGCGCCGACCTCGCGGATGGGCACGCCGGACGATTTCCGCCTCCTCGTCGACGCGCTGCACCGGGCCGGGATCGGGGTGATCGTCGACTGGGTCCCCGCGCACTTCCCGCGCGACGACTGGGCGCTGGCCGAGTTCGACGGGCGGCCGCTGTACGAGCACCAGGACCCGCGCCGGGCGGCGCACCCGGACTGGGGGACGCTGGAGTTCGACTACGGCCGCAAGGAGGTCCGCAACTTCCTGGTCGCCAACGCCGTGTACTGGTGCCAGGAGTTCCACGTGGACGGGCTGCGCGTGGACGCGGTGGCCTCGATGCTGTACCTGGACTACTCGCGCGACGAGGGCGACTGGTCGCCGAACGCGCACGGCGGCCGGGAGGACCTGGACGCGGTGGCGCTGCTCCAGGAGATGAACGCCACGGTGTACCGGCGCTGCCCGGGGGTGATGACGATCGCGGAGGAGTCGACGGCCTGGGACGGGGTGACGCGGCCGACGGACGCGGGCGGGCTGGGCTTCGGGCTGAAGTGGAACATGGGCTGGATGCACGACACGCTGCGGTACGTGTCGAAGGAGCCGGTGCACCGCAAGTACCACCACCACGACATGACCTTCGGCATGGTGTACGCGTTCAGCGAGAACTACGTGCTGCCGATCTCGCACGACGAGGTGGTGCACGGCAAGCGTTCGCTGGTGTCGAAGATGCCGGGCGACTGGTGGCAGCAGCGGGCCACGCACCGGGCGTACCTGGGCTTCATGTGGGCCCATCCGGGCAAGCAGCTGTTGTTCATGGGGCAGGAGTTCGCGCAGGGTTCGGAGTGGTCGGAGACGTACGGCCCGGACTGGTGGGTGCTGGACTCCTCGTACCCGGCGGCCGGTGACCACCTGGGCGTACGGAACCTGGTGCGCGACCTGAACCGCACGTACACGGCCTCGCCGGCGCTGTGGGAGCGCGACAGCGTGCCGGAGGGCTTCGCGTGGGTGGAGGCGGACGCCGCCGACGACAACGTGTTCGCGTTCCTCCGGTTCGCGCGGGACGGCTCGCCGCTGCTGTGCGTGTCGAACTTCTCCCCGGTGGTGCGGCACGGCTACCGGATCGGGGTGCCGCAGGAGGTGGGTCAGTGGCGCGAGGTCCTCAACACCGACCTCGAACCGTACGGCGGGAGCGGCGTCCACCACGCCCGCGCGCTGCGCCCCGAGCCGGTTCCGGCCCAGGGGCGTGCGGCGAGCCTGCGGATGACGCTCCCGCCGATGGCGACGGTCTGGCTCAGGCCGTAGCGGCCGGCCGCTGCTCCAGGTGCTCTTCGAGTTCCTGGAGCAGCTTCCGCTTGGCGCGGGCGCCGACGAGCTGGCGTACGGGTTCGCCGCCCTGGAAGACGAACAGCATCGGTGTGGCCAGGACGCCGTAGCGGGCGGCGGTGGCCGGGTTGCGGTCGACGTCGATCTGGACGACCTTGAGCCGGTCCGTCTCCTCGGCGGCGACGGCGGACAGGACGGGGGCGAGCTGGCGGCAGGGTCCGCACCAGTCCGCGGTGAACTCCACGAGGACGGGCCGGCCCCGTTCCTCCAGTACCTCCGCGGTGAAGTCGGCGTCGGTCACTTCGGGTACGCCCTGGGCGTGGATCATGTGGTTCCCCTCTCGTGCGGGTGGTTCGGTCGCGGGTCAGCCGGTCATCTCGCAGCGCGGCGCGGGCGGTTCCCCGGGGCCCTCCCCGTCGCCGGCCCCGGGGAGGGCCCCGGCGCCGGCCCCGGCCGCTTCCTCGGCGGCGGCCAGCTGCCGGGCCACCTGCTCGCGGACGCCGGCCAGCTGGCCGATGAGGCCGTCGAGCTCGTCGAGCTTGCGCCGGTAGACGGCGAGGGAGGCCGGGCAGGAATCCCCGGCCGGATGGCCGGCGCGCAGGCAGTCGACGAAGGGGCGGGTCTCCTCCAGTTCGAAGCCGAAGTCCTGGAGGGTGCGGATCTGCCGCAGCAGCCGCAGGTCATCCTCGTCGTAGTCGCGGTAGCCGTTGCCGGTCCGCCGGGCGGCCAGCAGCCCGCGTGATTCGTAGTACCTGAGGGTCCGTGTGCTGGTCCCGGCCCGCTCCGCCAGTTCGCCGATGCGCATGGACCGACCGTAGGGCTTGACGCCGACGTCAAGGCAAGGGCGGGCGCGGGCCGGGAATCCCGGGGACCCTCGCCACCCCCGTGTGCGAGGGTCCCCGCCATGGATCACGTACGGGGTGGATGTCCGGTTCGGGGCATGTGACGGGGATCACTTCGCGAGTATGCGGAAGGCGCCTGCAATGGAGTGGCTGAATCCGTACGCTGATATTGGATCTTCCCTTAATCCGATTACCGGACAGTCGCAGGGAAACCGGCCCAAAGCGTCAAACTCCATAGGACTTTCCTACGAGTTATGAGCTTGTTTGATTGGTTGGTAGTCGCCACGCCTCGGCCACTCCTACGGTGTGCCATGTGCACTCCAGCCCACCTTTCAATGCCCCCGCCGCGCGTCGTCTGCGCGCGGCCCTGGGCATGGCTCCCGGTCATGTCGCCTATGGCCTGCGCGCCCAGTACGGACTGCTTGTCGCGCCCGAAACCGTGATGGCGTGGGAGCGGGGGGAACAGTCCCCCACCGCCGCCGAGCTCACGGCCCTTGCCGGCGTGCTCTGGTGCGCCCCCGGCGAGCTGCTCGCCGAGCCCGTCTCCCTGCGCGAACACCGCATGGCGCGCGGCCTGGACCCCGACGACCTGGCCCGGCGGATCGGGCTGGACGCGAACTCCTACCAGAAGATGGAGGACACCGGGCGCTGGAAGGGCAACGAACGGCAGTCCGCGGCCCTCGCCTCGGTGCTCGGCCTGACCCTGGCCCAGTTCGTGGCGGCTACCGGCAAGGAGGAGGAGCTCGCCGGACTGCTGCGCAGCGCGGTCACCACCCGCTGGCAGGCGTACACGAAACCGCTGGCCAAGCTGCTGCCGGTACCCAAGGCCCACCTGGAGCGGGTCCTGGAGACGATGCACAACGACTACCAGTCGCGGATGGTGGCCACCCTGAGCTGGGGCGGCGGCGGGGGCGCGGCCGGGACCGGGGACGCGGGCCGGGAGTTCCTCGCGGAGATCGTGGACCGGTTCTGGGCGCTGGCCGGCGGTGCGGGATAGGCCACGCCCCCTCCTGCGACGAAACGGCCCCGGGCGCTCCGCGAGGGAGACGCCCGGGGCCGTTCGGCGCGCAAGTGGGGTCGAAGGTCCCGCCGGGCGGGGCCTGCCGGTCCGGGTCAGAAGACCGATTCGGCCTCGTACATCCGGTTCTCCGGGACGGTCTTCAGCTCGGTGACCGCGTGGGCGAGCGGGGCCATCACGATGTCGGTGCCGCGCAGGGCGGTCATGTTGCCGTACTCGCCGCGGTGGACGGCCTCCACCGCGTGCCAGCCGAAGCGGGTCGCGAGGACGCGGTCGTAGGCGGTGGGGGTGCCGCCGCGCTGGACGTGGCCGAGGATGACCGGGCGGGCCTCCTTGCCCAGGCGGTGTTCCAGCTCGACGGCGAGGCGGTTGCCGATGCCGGCGAAGCGCTCGTGACCGTAGGCGTCGATCTCGCCCTTCTCGTAGGGCATGGATCCCTCGGCCGGGTGCGCGCCCTCCGCCACGCAGATGACGGCGAACTTCTTGCCCCGGGAGAATCGTTCCTCCACCATCTTGACCAGGGCCTCCACCTCGAACGGGCGCTCCGGCAGGCAGATGCCGTGGGCGCCGCCGGCCATGCCGGACTCCAGGGCGATCCAGCCCGCGTGGCGGCCCATGACCTCGACCACCATCACGCGCTGGTGCGATTCGGCGGTGGTCTTGAGGCGGTCTATGGCCTCGGTGGCGACCATGACGGCGGTGTCGAAGCCGAAGGTGCGGTCGGTGGCGGAGATGTCGTTGTCGATGGTCTTCGGTACGCCGACCACCGGCATCCCGGCTTCGGACAGCATCCGGGCGGCCGTCAGGGTGCCCTCGCCGCCGATCGGGATCAGCGCGTCGAGCTCGTAGCGCCGGGCCAACTCGGCCGCGTTCTCGGCCGCTTCGTGGAGCCGGGCGCGCTCCATGCGCGCCGAGCCGAGGATGGTGCCGCCGCGGGCCAGGATGCCGCTGACGGCGTTGATGTCGAGGGGGCGGTAGTGACCGTCGAGGAGGCCCTTGAAACCATCTTCGAAACCGATGACCTCGTCCCCGTGACCGACCACGGCGCGGTGTACGACCGACCGGATGACAGCGTTCAGGCCCGGGCAGTCGCCGCCTGCGGTGAGAACTCCGATACGCATCGTGCTGTGTCTCCTGCTCCTGGTCGTACCCGGCCGGGCGCGTGCGGGCGTACGGCCGTACAAGATGAAGGGCGTAATGGTGCACCCCGTCCGATTGTTCCACGGTCCGAGGAGGGCGCGCTCGCCGCGCCGATCCGCCCACCGGGCCTTTCGACCCTCCCCACCAGGCCTTTTGCCCGGCGGGCGCCCCATCCATCCCCAGAGGTATTGTCAAGAGGTCAAGCCCACACCAATCGGGACAACCAGGCCGAAGATCTCCCCGCTCCGCGGCGGGGCCGGCCCGGCACACACATCATGGGACGGAGAGCACGCGTGACGCGCAGCGTGTACGTGACCGGTATCGAGCGGGGGGACGGCCGCCAGGTCGTCGAGCTGGGGATCATGGAGCTCCTGACGCGTCAGACGGGCCGGGTCGGCGTGTACCGGCCGCTGCTTCACGACGGCCCCGACCGGCTCTTCGACCTCCTCAAGGCCCGCTACCGGATCGACCAGGACGCCGCGACGGCGTACGGCATGGAGTACGAGGAGGCCTCCGCCATCCTCGCCGAGAAGGGCACCGACGAGCTGGTGTCCCGGCTGGTCGACCGCTACCACCGGGTGGCCCGCGACTACGAGGTCATGCTGGTCCTCGGCACCGACTACGCCGACACGAACCTCCCGGACGAGCTCGCGCTGAACGCCCGGCTCGCCAACGAGCTCGGCGCCGTCGTCGTCCCCGTGGTGGGCGGCACCAAGCACCTCGCCGAGGCCGTGCGCGCCGAGGCGCGCAACGCCCACCGGGCCTACGAGAGCCTGGGCTGCCACGTCGTGGCGATGGTCGTCAACCGGGTGGCCGCCGAGGACCGCGACGTCATAGCCGAGCGGCTCGCGGCCCGGCTGCCGGTGCCCTGCTACGTGCTGCCCGACGACAAGTCCCTGTCGGCCCCCACCGTCGCCCAGATCACCCGGGCGCTCGGCGGCGAGGTGCTCCTCGGCGACGAGGCCGGGCTGGCGCGCGACGCCCTGGACTTCGTCTTCGGCGGCGCGATGCTGCCGAACTTCCTGAACGCCCTGACCCCGGGCTGCCTGGTCGTCACCCCCGGGGACCGCTCGGACCTGGTCGTGGGGGCGCTGGCCGCGCACACCTCCGGGACCCCGCCGATCGCGGGCGTGCTGCTGACCCTGAACGAGCGCCCGACCGACGAGGTCCTGACCCTGGCCTCGAAGCTGGCACCGGGCACCCCGGTGGTGTCGGTGGCCGGCAACAGCTTCCCGACGGCCGCCGAACTCTTCTCGCTGCAGAGCCGGTTGAACTCCGCGACCCCGCGCAAGCTGGAGACGGCCCTCGGTCTCTTCGAACGGCACGTGGACACCGCCGAACTGCGCGGGCTGCTGTCCGTGGCCCGGTCCGAGCGGGTCACCCCGATGATGTTCGAGCACGAGCTGCTGGAGCGGGCCCGGTCCGAGCGGCGTCGCGTCGTCCTGCCCGAGGGCACCGAGGAGCGCGTGCTGCGCGCGGCCGACGTGGTGCTGCGCCGCGGGGTCTGCGACCTGACCCTGCTCGGCGAGGAGCAGGCGATCCTGAAGAAGGCCGGCGACCTGGGCCTCGACATCTCGGGCGCGCAGCTGATCGACCCGGCGACCTCCCCCCTGCGGGAACGGTTCTCCGAGTACTACGCCCAGGCCCGCGCCCACAAGGGCATGACCGTCGAACTGGCCGCCGACGTGGTCACCGACGTCAACTACTTCGGCACCCTGATGGTCCAGCAGGGGCTCGCCGACGGCATGGTCTCCGGCTCGGTGCACTCCACCGCCGCGACCATCCGGCCGGCCTTCGAGATCATCAAGACCAAGCCGGAGGCCTCCATCGTCTCCTCGGTCTTCTTCATGTGCCTGGCCGACAAGGTCCTCGTCTACGGCGACTGCGCCGTCAACCCGGACCCCAACGCCGAGCAGCTCGCCGACATCGCCGTCCAGTCCGCCGCGACCGCCGCCGCCTTCGGCGTGGAGCCGCGGATCGCGATGCTCTCGTACTCGACCGGCACCTCCGGTTCGGGCGCGGACGTGGACAAGGTCCGCAAGGCCACCGAGACCGTCCGCGCCCAGCGCCCCGACCTGGCCGTGGAGGGTCCGATCCAGTACGACGCCGCCGTGGAACCGTCGGTCGCGGCGACCAAGCTGCCGGACTCCGAGGTGGCCGGCCGGGCGAGCGTGCTGATCTTCCCCGACCTCAACACGGGCAACAACACGTACAAGGCCGTGCAGCGTTCGGCGGGCGCCGTCGCGGTCGGCCCGGTGCTCCAGGGTCTGCGCAAGCCGGTCAACGACCTCTCGCGGGGCGCGCTGGTGCAGGACATCGTCACCACCGTGGCCATCACCGCGATCCAGGCGCAGACCCAGGGCGCGCCGTCCGCCTCCGCCTGACCTCCCTCCGTCCGCAAGAAGGAAAGACCGCCACCGTGACCGCATCGCGCGTACTCGTCCTCAACTCCGGCTCCTCGTCGGTCAAATACCAGCTCCTCGACATGGCGGACCGGTCCCGCCTCGCGGCGGGGCTGGTGGAGCGGATCGGCGAGGAGACCTCCCGGCTCGTGCACGAACCCCTCACCGGCCCCGGCGCCGCGGCCGGCAGGCGCGAGCGGGTCGGCCCGATCGCCGACCACGGGGCCGCCCTGAAGGCGGTCGCCGCGGAGCTGGCCGCCGACGGCACGGGCCTGGACTCCCCGGAGCTGGCCGCGGTCGGGCACCGGGTGGTGCACGGCGGGACCCGCTTCACGCAGCCGACGGTGATCGACGACGAGGTGCTCGCGGAGATCCGCAGCCTGATCCCGCTGGCCCCGCTGCACAACCCGGCGAACGCGACCGGCATCGAGGTGGCCCGCTCGCTGCGCGCGGACGTCCCGCAGGTCGCCGTCTTCGACACGGCCTTCCACTCGACGATGCCGGAGCACGTGGCCCGGTACGCGATCGACGCGGCGACGGCCGACAAGTACGCCATCCGGCGCTACGGCTTCCACGGCACCTCGCACGCCTACGTCTCCCGGGCGACGGCGGCGCTGCTGGGCAAGCCGGTCGAGGACGTCAACGTGATCGTGCTCCACCTGGGCAACGGGGCCTCCGCCTCGGCCGTCCGGGGCGGGGTGTGCGAGGAGACCTCGATGGGTCTGACCCCGCTGGAGGGCCTGGTCATGGGGACCCGTTCGGGCGACGTGGACCCCGCGGTCGTCTTCCACCTGGCCCGGGTCGGCGGCCTGTCCGTCGACGAGATCGACTCGCTGCTGAACAAGAAGAGCGGTCTGCTGGGTCTGTGCGGCGACAACGACATGCGCGAGGTGCAGCGGCGGGCGGACGGGGGCGACCCGGCGGCCCGGCTCGCGCTGGCCGCGTACGTGCACCGGCTGAAGAAGTACATCGGCGCCTATACGGCGGTACTCGGCCGGGTGGACGCGGTGGTGTTCACGGCGGGCGTCGGGGAGAACGCGGCCGGCGTCCGGGAGGCTGCGGTGGCGGGACTGGAGGAGCTGGGTCTCGTGCTGGACCCCGAAGCCAATGCCGTCCGGTCCGCCGAGCCCCGGCTGGTGTCGGCGGAGCACGCCCGGGTGGCCGTGGCCGTGGTCCCGACCGATGAGGAACTGGAGATCGCCACGCAGGCGTACGCGCTGGTTACCCAGTAGTCACTTGGACTTTCCACCAGACGGAATATTCCGCTACGAAACAAACGGATAGGATCCGCTTCATGCGCCGTTCCAAAATCGTCTGCACGCTGGGCCCCGCCGTCGACTCGTATGAGCAGCTGAAAGCGCTCATCGAGGCAGGTATGAACGTGGCCCGATTCAACTTCAGCCACGGATCCCAGGCAGAACACCAGGAGCGGTACGACCGCGTCCGGAAGGTCTCCGAGGACACCGGGCGCGCGGTCGGCGTGCTCGCCGACCTCCAGGGCCCGAAGATCCGTCTGGAGACCTTCGCCGAGGGTCCCGTCGAGCTGGTGCGCGGTGACGAGTTCACCATCACCACCGAGGACGTCCCGGGCGACAAGTCCATCTGCGGCACCACCTACAAGGGCCTCCCGGGCGACGTCGCCATGGGTGACCAGATCCTGATCAACGACGGCAACGTCGAACTGCGGGTGACGGAGGTCGAGGGCCCGCGGGTCAAGACCATCGTCATCGAGGGCGGTGTCATCTCGGACCACAAGGGCATCAACCTGCCGGGTGCCGCCGTGAACGTCCCCGCCCTGTCGGAGAAGGACGTCGACGACCTGCGCTTCGCCCTGCGGATGGGCTGCGACATGGTCGCCCTCTCCTTCGTCCGCGACGCCAGCGACGTCAAGGACGTCCACAAGGTGATGGACGAGGAGGGCCGCCGCGTCCCCGTCATCGCCAAGGTCGAGAAGCCCCAGGCCGTCGAGAACATGGCGGCGGTCGTCGACGCCTTCGACGCGGTCATGGTGGCCCGCGGCGACCTCGCCGTCGAGTACCCGCTCGAAAAGGTCCCGCTGGTCCAGAAGCGGCTCATCGAGATGTGCCGCCGCAACGCCAAGCCGGTGATCGTCGCGACCCAGATGATGGAGTCGATGATCACCAACTCCCGTCCGACCCGCGCCGAGGCCTCCGACGTGGCCAACGCGATCCTGGACGGGGCGGACGCGGTCATGCTCTCCGCGGAGTCCTCGGTGGGCGCCTACCCGATCGAGACCGTCAAGACGATGTCGAAGATCGTCGCGGCGGCCGAGGAGGAGCTGCTCTCCAAGGGCCTCCAGCCGCTGGTCCCGGGCAAGAAGCCGCGCACCCAGGGCGGCTCCGTCGCCCGCGCGGCCTGCGAGATCGCCGACTTCCTCGACGGCAAGGCGCTCATCGCCTTCACCCAGTCCGGCGACACGGCCCGCCGCCTGTCGCGCTACCGCGCCACGCAGCCGATCCTGGCCTTCACCACGGACGTGAACACCCGCAACCAGCTCACCCTGAGCTGGGGCGTCGACTCCTACGTCGTCCCGCACGTGGACAACACGGACGCGATGGTCGACCTGGTGGACGGCGAGCTGCTCAAGCTGGGCCGCTACGCCGCCGGCGACACCATGATCATCACGGCCGGCTCGCCCCCCGGCGTCCCGGGCACGACCAACATGGTCCGCGTCCACCACGTGGGCAGCGCCACCCAGGCCTGACCCACCGACCGACCTCTGCCGCACAGAGACCGAGGGCGGCGCCCCCGACTCCCCCACGGGGACCGGGAGCGCCGCCCTCGGTGCGTTCCGCGGCGGCGTCCCGGCTTCGGCTTCGGCTGTGGAGATTCCGCACGCGGTGAACACGGAGTTCCGCCGCATCGCCGCACAGGTCAGTCGTGCCGTCGACGAGTTCCGGGCCCGCTTCACCCTGGAGCGGATGCGCAAGCTCCTTGAGACCAGAACCGGGACATGGCCCGGGACTTCAACTCGCTCGAAGCCAAGCTGAGGGACAATCCGCCCAACGGGCCGTTCACCGAGCCCCCTCAGGGACTGGGCACCGCAAACCTGAAGGCCAACGAAGTCATGTACCTGCGGGCCAAGAACGGTGGAAGGCTGTTGTTCCGCAGGGTTCGGGGACACCTACGATGTCGTCGCGATGACCGACAAGAGGCATGAGCCGAACGTGACCAAGGAACTGAAGAAGCTGTATGGATGAGCCCTTCCACACCGTGGAGACGGCCCGGTTCTCCATCACCTACATCCTCAGCGCCGAAGACGATCCTCGGACCGTGAAGAACACCGACGCGATTGTCACGGCACCCGACGGAACGCGCTGGAGTGCCACGCTCCTGACCCTCGACGAGGTCGCCCGGGTCATGGACGTCTGGTCGACCACCGGCGAATGCGCCGACGGCTCCTACTTCCAGGTCCAGGATCTGGTGATCGTCCGCGAGCCCGGCGTGGACTCCATGACCCGGGCGCTGGTGGGCATCTTCGACGAGTACGGCATGAACACCGACGTCCTGCCCCGGTTCGACGTCTGAGCACCGCACGCACGACCGAGGCCCGCTTCCTAAAGGGAGCGGGCCTCGGGTGTGTGTACGGCGTACGCGGCTACTTCTCCGCCGGGCCGATGTAGTTCTTCAGGCCCGGGACGGTGAGGTTGCCGCCGAACTGGCCGGCCTGGACGACCTTGACGTTCGTGAAGAACGCGAAGGGGACGTTCAGGGGCGGCGGGCTGTTCGGGGTGAACTCGATCGGGATCAGCCCGAAGAGGTTGCCCTTGAGGCTCTCCGTGTACATCGTCACCTTGGCCCCGCGGATCTTGGACGTGGAGCCCGGACGGGACTTCAGGTGCGCGATGTTGTCGCCCGTTCCGACGGTTTGGTACAGGTCCTTGATGTCCAGGGAGTCCGCGGTGAACTTCAGGACCTTCTTGACCTTGCCGCCCGCCGTCTTCACCTCGACGATGCCAGCGTAGTCCAGGCCGTAGAGGGTCAGCAGCGAGCTGTCCAGGTACCAGGGCTCGTCCGGCAGCAGCGGGATGCCCGGCTCCAGCTTCGCGTCGGCCAGGGCCTTGGCGTCGTAGGTCGGGCACGGGAAGGGCTGCTTGCCGTCCGGGTCCGTGGTCGCCGAGGTCGAGGGAGAGGGCGACGGCGAGGCCTCGGGGTCGGTCTCGTCGGCGGTCTTCTTCGGGTCGGCGGCCTTGCCCGTCTCGTCCTTCGGGGTCTTGACGGTGTCCTTGACGTCCTGGGGCAGTTCCTTGACCTCGACGCCGRCCTTCTTCGCCGCCTCGCGGATCGCGTCCGCGGCCGGGTCCGCGGTCTTCGCCGCGCCGCTCGGGGTGGGCGCGGGCGTCGTCGGGGTGGCCGGCTTCTGCGCGTCCTTGACCGGCCTGCCGAGCGCGTCGACGAGACCCTTGAGGGCGTCGCCCACTCCCAGCGGGTCGAGCGGGTTCGTGCTCTTGGTCGCCGAAGGGGACGGGGAGGGCGAGGTGCTCGCGCTCGCGGACGGCTTGGGGGCCGACGGCGCCTGCTTGTCCGCTTCCTTCTTGGGGGAGCCGGACGCGGCGGGCGCGGGGGTGGTGACCGGCTTCGGGGTCCCGCTCGCACCGGGCGAGGGCGTCGTGGTGGGCGACGTGCTCGGCGAGGGCGTCTTGGACGGCGACGGCGAGGCCGACTCGGTGGGCTCGTCGGACCGGGTCACACAGGGGCCGGGCGCGAAGGGGATGTCCTTGTCGTCGGCCAGGGCCATCTTCGGGGCCATGCCCATCCCGACGAACACGGCCGTCGGCATCGCCGCCAGCGCCATCGTCTTGCCGACGGGTATCTGGAGCTTGTTCAGCAGCGACTTCCTGGGCGCCGCGTGGCGCGGGCCCTTCCTGTCGCGGGACTCTGCGCCAGGGGCCACGCCCCTCTGCGTCTCGTCACCCCGCACTGTTCCTCCCGCCATCGGCGTGGGCATTGGTCTCGGTCGCGTAAGCCGTTTCCATGTCGCGGGGACCGGGGACCCCCAAGAGGCCGTGCACCGGCTCCTGAGCCTTGTCCTCCGTATTGACCTCGGGCTCCTCCTCGACCGGCTTCCCCGGGGCCCAGGACAGCGCGAGCGCTCCACCGAGCAGGGAGAAGAGGAATCCGAGGAAGAAACCGCCCAGGTTGGAGACCGGCAGGGAGACCAGCGCGAGGAGGATCGCAGCGACACCGGCGAACACCCGCATGCCCTGCTGGAACCAGAGGGCGATGCCGAGGGTGATCAGCAGGATGCCGATGATCAGCGATCCCGCGCCGGCGGTGGTCGCCATCGCGATGGTGATGTTGCCCAGCCGGAGGTCCGCGTAGGGGAAGTAGGCGATCGGAACGCCACCCACGGCGGTGAAGAGACCCGCCCAGAAGGGCCGTTCCCCCCTCCAGGCACGGAAGCGGTAGTACACCACGGTGAACCAAGCGTCGTCTGCGGCGCGAACCGGGGCCTGGGGGTTCATGGACAACAGCTCCCTGGAAACGGTGGTACGGAAACTCTGTGGAGCCCGCGGGGGCGGAAGGCGGCGTCCGCCGCCCGCCCCCGCGGCCGCTCGACCGGGATCGACTACTTCTCGTCCTGGTAGCACGGCTGGTCGCCGCTGAGCAGACGCAGCTTGAGGTCGGGCAGCGTGAAGGTGCCCGCCGTCGTCGCCCACGCCTTCTGACGCACCTTCGTCAGCACGGCCTTCTTGGCGCGCTGCGAGAACAGGGCGCCGTTCGCCACCGTCCTGTCCTGGGGCCCGGTGGGGTGCGCCTCGTCCTTGGCCGCGTCCACCGCGACACCGATGTCCAGGTCCTTGAACTCGGCGTCGGTGTCGAGCTCAGCGACATCCAGGTAGATGTTCGTTGCGACGGCCGGCGTGCCCTTGTTGCCGGTGCGCAGCTGCATCGTGATGTTGCCGAGGCCCGGGATCGGGGTGACCAGCGACTGGCACATGTTGGTGATCTCGGCGCGGCTGAACCCGGAGATCGTGACCGGGTGCGCCGCGTCCTTGCCGTCCAGGCCCTTGCCCTTGGCGACGCTGCCGTACTGGAGCAGGTTGTCACCGTCGAGCTTGTCGGCCGAGACCTTGAAGTCCTGGCCGGAGACGCTGAAGGACGCCGCGAGGGCACCCTGCGCCAGACCCACACCGACCGCGGCCGTGGCCGCGATGCTCGGCACCATGACGAGCGCGAAGCGCTTCCATCTGGTCCCGCCACGAACCTGAGAACTCATACTTCGTTCCTCCTTCTCGGACGTACATCTCCGGTCCGGGCCGTGCCCGTCCTGGGATGGGAGAAGTGCTACGTCCTCGGGAAGGAGCGCAGGAGACCGGGGTGTGGCTGGGCCACGTCCCGTACACCGGCGATCACCCCCGAGCGACAACCACTGGGCCACGCGTTCGCGCAACCTGGAGGACAGGCTCCGCCGGGTGTGGTGGAGACCCCCCTGTCCCACGGCCGGTGCCACTGCCACCGGCCGGCCCGGTGGGGACCCTCCACCGCGGCTCCGGATGAGCGGCTCTGCGGGAAGGACCGAGCGTCGCCGATCGTGGTCCATTCGCGGCCGGGGCACAAGGGGGTTCGTTACTGGCGGGTAACGGCTGGATAACCGGGGTGCGACCCGGTGCCGTCGAGTGGCCACACAGGGTGTCACCCAGGGCCACGACAGAAGGGGAGAAGAACGAACCAACCGGACAGTTCACGGGATTCGCTTTACTGCGAGTAACAGCGGCCGCGATTACCAAGTTTTGGTAAAGCGCGGCCGCTGTTCAGCAACGTGTCAACAAATCGCCGGTGCCCGGAGGGGCGCCCGGCACCTGCCTAGAACAGCACGCGCGCCAGCGCGGTACGGGCGGCGGCGACCCGGGGGTCGTCCGCGCCGATGACCTCGAAGAGCTCCAGGAGCCTGACCCGGACGGCGTCCCGCTCGTCACCGAAGGTGACCCGGACGGTGTCCACCAGGCGCCCGAAGGCATCGGCGACGTGCCCGCCGGCCAGGTCCAGATCGGCCGCCGCCATCTGCGCGGCCGGGTCCTTCGGGTTGGCGGCCGCCTCGGTGCGCACGGTCTGCGGGTTCAGGTGCTGCACCCGGGACAGCAGCTCGGCCTGGGCCAGGCCCAGCTTCGCCTCGGTGTTGGCCGGGTCGTCGGCGAGCACGTTCTTGTACGCCTGCACGGCCCCGCCCAGGTCGCCCGCGTCCAGCGCGACGACGGCCGCTTCCAGCAGGGCGTCGTACGGACCGGCCGGCTCGGGGGCCCGCTCGGCCGCCACACCCTGCGCACCCGGGTCCACCTGGAGGCCGATGAGGCCGAAGCGCTCCTCGGCGACCTGGACCAGCTGGGCGAGGGTCTCGCGGATCTGCTGCTCCGGGGCCACGCCCTGGAACAGCGGCAACACCTGGCCGGCGACGACGGCGAAGACGGCCGGGATGCCCTGGATGCCGAACTGCTGCATCAGCATCTGATTGGCGTCGACGTCGATCTTCGCCAGGACGAAGCGGCCGTTCGCCTCGGCGGTCAGCCGCTCCAGGAGCGGGCTGAGCTGCTTGCAGGGCTCGCACCACTCGGCCCAGAAGTCGAGGACGACCGGAACCTCGTTGGAGAGCTGGAGAACGTCGCTTTCGAAGCCGGCCTCGTCGACGTCGATCACGAGCGCGGACGGCGGTACGGCGCCACCGGGAACGGCGCCCGCGCCGGCGCCGCCCTGCCGGGCGGCCTCCGCACGCGCCTGCTCGGCCTTGGCCTTGGCTTCGCCGGCCGCCTTCACCGCGGCGAGGTCGACGACGCCGCTCATGGACATGTTTCTGGGCTGCATGCGTACATCCTCCCCCGTGTGCGCGCGCCGGCGAAAAGGATCCCGAAAGATCGTCCCGCTGATCGGTGGAACCGTTGTGCGGCGCCGGGTCCCCACCTGGCGCCAGTAGCCTTCGCGTGGTTGTCGCTCTTTCGCTACGAGCCGTAGCGTAACTCCCCCGGGCCCCCGGCGCCCCGTGATCTGAACCACAGCGAACGACCCCCCGCCGGTTCCGCTACTGACGGGTATGGTCTCGGCCATGCGCAACCCCAGCCCTTGCACGAACCCCCCGCCCGGCCGCACCGGCCGCCCCCGCAGCGCGGCGGCGGACACCGCGATCCTCGCGGCGACGCGGGACGCGCTGGTGGAGCTGGGCTGGTCGAAGCTGACGATGGGGGACGTCTCGGCCCGTGCGGGCGTCGCGAAGACCACCCTCTACCGGCGCTGGGCGGGCAAGAGCGAGCTGGTCGTGGACGCGGTCGCGGAGTTGTTCGACGCGCTGGAACTCCCGGACCGGGGCTCGCTCGAAGCCGACATCGAGTACGTGGTCCTGCAGTTCGCGCAGCTGCTGCGGCGCCCCGAGGCGCGTACCGCCCTGATGGCGGTGGTCGCCGAATCCACCCGGGACGAGGCGCTGCGGGGGCGGATCCGGTCGGCGATCGTGGACCGGCAGAAACGTCTCGTCGTACTGGGGCGCGAACGGGCCCAGGCGCGCGGGGAACTTCCGTACGAGGAGGACGAGGCCCTCTCCGGCCTTGCCACGGACCTGATCTTCGACGTGATCGCGGGCACGGTGGTGCACCGCGCCCTGGTCAGCTGCGAGCCGGTGGACGAGCTCTGGGTGTCCGCCTTCACCTCGCTGCTGATGCACGGCCTGCGGGGCGCCGCTTCCGCCTGAGGCCCCGTCGGCCCGGCCCGTCGGCCCCGCCCGGCCCGGCCCGGACCCGGCCGCGCCCCCGGAAACGCGGAAGGCCGGCCACCTCCCCCGCCGTGCGGCGGGGGCGTGACCGGCCTCGCGGACCGTCCGTCAGAAGCCGGGCGGCTCGGTGTAGGTGCCCCACTCGTCGCGCAGGACGTTGCAGATCTCGCCGAGCGTGGCCTCGGCCCGTACGGCGTCCAGCATGGCCGGGATCATGTTCGAGCCGTCGCGGGCGGCGGCGAGCATCGATTCGAGCGCCGCGCTCACCTTGGCGTCGTCGCGGTGGCCCTTGCGCTCGGCCAGCTCCTGGACCTGGACCCGCTCCACCTCGTGGCTGACGCGGAGGATCTCCAGGTCGCCGGTGACCGAGCCGTGGTGGACGTTGACGCCGACGACCCGCTTGTCGCCCTTCTCCAGGGCGCGCTGGTACTGGAAGGCCGACTCGGCGATCTCCCCGGTGAACCAGCCGTCCTCGATGCCGCGCAGGATGCCCGAGGTGATCGGCCCGATCGGGTGCTGCCCGTCCGGGTGGGCGCGCAGGCCGCGCTCCTTGATCTGTTCGAAGATCTTCTCGGCGTCGGCCTCGATGCGGTCGGTGAGCTGCTCGACGTACCAGGAGCCGCCCAGCGGGTCGGCCACGTTGGCGACGCCGGTCTCCTCCATCAGCACCTGCTGCGTGCGCAGCGCGATCTCGGCGGCCTGCTCGCTGGGGAGGGCGAGGGTCTCGTCGAGGGCGTTGGTGTGCAGGGAGTTGGTGCCGCCGAGGACGGCCGCGAGGGCTTCGACGGCGGTGCGCACGACGTTGTTGTACGGCTGTTGGGCGGTGAGGGAGACACCGGCCGTCTGGGTGTGGAAGCGCAGCCACATGGCCTTGTCGGACTTCGCCCCGTAGACCTCCTTCATCCAGCGGGCCCAGATGCGGCGGGCGGCGCGGAACTTGGCGATCTCCTCGAAGAAGTCGAGGTGCGCGTCGAAGAAGAAGGAGAGGCCCGAGGCGAAGTGGTCGACGTCCAGTCCGCGGGAGAGGCCGAGCTCCACGTAGCCGAAGCCGTCGGCGAGGGTGTAGGCGAGCTCCTGCGCCGCCGTGGCCCCGGCCTCGCGGATGTGGTAGCCGGAGACGGACAGCGGCTTGTAGGCCGGGATGCCGTTCGCGCAGTACTCCATGAGGTCGCCGATGAGGCGCAGGTGCGGCTCGGGTTCGAAGAGCCACTCCTTCTGGGCGATGTACTCCTTGAAGATGTCGGTCTGGAGCGTGCCGTTGAGCACGGCCGGGTCGACTCCCTGGCGCTCGGCGGCGACCAGGTACATGCAGAAGGCGGGTACGGCGGGCCCGGAGATGGTCATCGAGGTGGTGACGTCGCCGAGCGGGATGTCCTTGAAGAGGACCTCCATGTCGGCGGCGGAGTCGATGGCCACGCCGCAGTGGCCGACCTCGCCGAGGGCGCGGGGGTCGTCGGAGTCGCGGCCCATGAGGGTGGGCATGTCGAAGGCGACGGAGAGGCCGCCGCCGCCGGCGGCCAGGATCATCTTGTAGCGCTCGTTGGTCTGCTCGGCGTTGCCGAACCCGGCGAACTGCCGGATGGTCCAGGTCCGGCCGCGGTAGCCGGTGGCGTGCAGACCGCGGGTGTAGGGGTACTCCCCGGGCCAGCCGATGCGCTCGAATCCCTCGTACGAGTCACCCGGGCGGGGCCCGTAGACGGGGTCGACGTCATCTCCGGAGAGCGTCGTGAAATCGGCCTCGCGCTTGCGGGCCTTGTCATACCGGGCCTGCCAGCGTCGGCGGCCCTCCTCGATGGCGTCAGCGTCCATACCGACAAATTTACTAGGACGTCCTAGTAAATGTCGATGGGAAACCCCGGGGAGTCCTTCCCCGGGGCGTCCGGCCGAGTGGGGCTCTAGGCCTTCGCGGGCGCGAGGGCGTCCTCGACCAGCGGCTCGACGTCCGCGCGGACGGTGCGCTCGACGAAGAAGGCGGCCAGCGGGATGGTCCCCGACGCCAGCACCCACAGCAGCTTGCCGAAGGGCCACTTCGCCTTGGAGCCCAGGTCGAAGGCGAAGACCAGGTAGATCATGAACAGCACACCGTGGACCTGCGAGACCGCCAGGGTCAGGTCGGCGCCGGTGTCGAAGCCGTACTTGGCCACCATGCAGGCACAGAGGATCAGGAGCATGACCGCGGTCACGTAGGCCATGACGCGGTAGCGGGTCAGCACGCTTCGTTTCATGGCCACGAGCCTAACCGTCCGTTTTGCGCGATCTTGACGCGGCCCCGGCCCGGGGCTGGTTCTCCTCGAAGTCCGCGGCCGCCACCCGCAGCGGGCGCAGCAGCGCGAAGATCTCCGCACACTCCTCGGCGTCGTACGCGCCCAGGCCGAAGTCGATGTCCATCAGGTCCTTCGTCGCCGCCTCGACGACCTCCCGGCCCTTGTCCGTGATGGACGCGAGCGTGCCGCGGCCGTCCTGCGGGTTGGGGCGCTTGGCCACCAGGCCGGACCGCATCAGCCGGTCCACGGTGTTCGTCACCGAGGTCGGGTGGACCATCAGGCGCTCGCCGATCTTCGACATCGGGAGCTCCCCCTCCTGGGAGAAGGTCAGCAGCACCAGCGCCTCGTAGCGGGCGAAGGTCAGTCCGTACGGCTTCACCACCGCGTCGACCTCGGCCAGCAGGATCTGGTGGGCCCGCATGATCGAGGTGATCGCGGCCATGGAGGGCACGGGACCCCAGCGCCGGCGCCAGAGTTCGTCGGCGCGGGCGATGGGGTCGAAGGGGAGGCTGAGCGGCTTGGGCATCCACCAGACCCTACCGGGCGGTCATTTGGCGGTCAGCCCCGTCTCACTCCTCGGCCCGGGGCGTGCGGAGCGCACGGGGCGCGCGGGGCGCGGTGGCGCGCAGTCCGGAGAGCAGCAGGAGGACGACGGCCGTACCGAGCACGGCGGCGCCGGTGACCACCACGTGCGCCGGGAGGAACTCGGCGGCGGCCCCGGCGAGCGCCATGCCGACACCCTGGAGGGTCATCAGGCCGGTGCTGAGCAGGGTCATCGCCCGGCCGCGCAGCGCGTCGGGGACGGCGTCCACGTACATCCGGTCGAGGCCGATGGTGTGCGCGTGGGTGAGCCCGGACAGGAGGAGCGCCCCGAGGAGGACGGGGGCGCCGGGCCGGACGGCGTAGACGAGGAGCGGGAGGAACGCGACGGCGGCCAGCGGGGCGGTGATCCGCGAGCGCGTTCGGGCGGTGAGGGCCGAGCCGGCCCAGAGTTCACCGGCGACGGCGCCGACGGGCAGCGCGCACATGAGCACCCCGAGGGTGGCGGTGCCGGCCCCGATGCCGTCTGCGTAGGGCGTCAGGAGGGCCTCGGGCACGACGGCGAAGGCGGGCGGCAGCCAGCACAGCAGGGTCAGGACGCGCAGCCGCCGGTCCCCGAACACGGCGCGGAGCCCGTCGAGGGGGGACGCGCCGGCGGCGGCCCCGGCGGTGTCGGCACGGGCGGGCCGGTCGCGGGTGCCGAGGCGCAGCAGCGACGCGGAGGCGAGGAACCCCGCCGCGGTGAGGGCGATCGCCGCGCGCGGGGCGAGGACGGTGAGCAGGAACCCGCCGAGGCCGAAGCCGGCGAGCTGGGCGCCCTGGGAGACCATGCGCAGCAGCGAGCGGCCCAGGACGAAGGCCTCGCCGGTGCCGAGGATGTCGGCGAGGGAGGCGCTGCGGGCGCCCTGGAACAGCGGGGCGACGAAGGCCATGGCGCAGCGCAGGACGAGGATCGCGGCGACCGGGGTCCCCGGCCAGACCATCGCCGCCGCGCAGCCGGCGCACAGCAGGTCGCAGGCGACGAGGACCCTGCGGGCGGGGTGGCGGTCGGCGAGGGGGGCGAGGAGGGTGCCGCCGAGGGCGTGGGGGAGGAAGCCGAGGGCGAAGGTGAGCGCGCTCATCAGGGCGGAGCCGGTGGCGCGGTAGACCAGGACGGTGAGGGAGATCTCGGCGACGACGACCCCGAGCAGCGACAGCAGGTGCGCGAGGAACACGACCCGGAACTCCCGGACCCGGAACGCCGCCCGGTACCCGTCGCCCCGCCGGCGCGGTACGACCCCGGGGCCGGGCGCGGCCGGACCCGCCACGGCCACGGAACCGGCACCGGGCCGGCCGGCCTGCGCGGAGACGGGACCGACGGCCGGCGCGGGCGCGGAGCCCCGGGCGGAGACGGGACCGGGTTCCGTGCCGGAGGCGGGCACCGGGGACGGAGCGGGCTCGGAGCCCCGGGCGGAGACAGGCTCGGAGCCCCGGGCGGAGACGGGGCCGGAGACCGGCGCGGAGTCGGGCGCCGGGGACGGAGCGGGCTCGGAGCCCCGGGCGGAGACGGGGCCGGAGACCGGCGCGGAGTCGGGCGCCGGGGACGGCGGGGCCGGTGGCCGGGCGGGGCCGGGGGGAGGGGCGGGAGTGGGCATGGGGGTCAGCCTCGGCCCGCCTAAGGTGGGCCGGTAGACATTCGGCACCGGGCGAATCGAAGGGGCCGCCATGGTGAACCACTTCCGCTTCGGCCCGGCCGATCTGCTGCGCTGCCGCTTCGGCATCTCCCCGCGCTGGGAGACGCAGGAGGCGGTACGGGTCCTGATGCGCCCGGAGCGGCAGGGGTACCACCTGCCCTGGCTGAGCCGGATCCGCGCCGCCGCGGCCGGCCTGGACCTGCGTCCGCTGTGGCTGCTGATGCCGCGCCGGGGGCACCACCCCGACCTGCTGAGCCCGCCCCCGACGGGCCCGTCCCCGAGCTTCGAGGAGGAGATGGCGCGGGTGCGCGCGGCGGCCGGGGAGCCGGAGGCGGCCCACGAGGACCTGCGCCGCTCCCTGGCCTGCACCCCGGGCGCCCTGGAGAGCGCCGCCGGGCGGCGGATGCTGGCGGATCCGGGCCGGGCGGTGGCGGAGCTGGCCGATCTGACCGAGGCGGCCTGGCGGGCCCTGGTCGCCCCGCACTGGCCCCGGCTGCGGGCCCTGCTGGAGGCGGACGTCCTGTTCCACTCCCGGCGGCTGGCGGCGGGCGGGCTGGAGGCGTTGTTCGACGGCCTCCACCCCGATCTGCGCTGGGACGGCGGGACGAACACGCTGACCGTCGAGCGCCGGGCCCACCACGACCGCGAACTCGGCGGCCAGGGGCTGCTCCTGATGCCGAGCGCCTTCGTCTGGCCGGAGGTGGTCGGCGGCTACGACCCCCCGTGGCAGCCCACGCTGGTGTATCCGGCCCGGGGCATCGGCGCCCTGTGGGCGGCCTCGGACGGACCGGCCCCGAGCGCGCTGGCCGGGCTGTTGGGCCGGGCCCGCGCCGAGGTGCTGTGCGCACTGCACGAGCCCRCCTCCACGACGGCCCTCGCGCACCGCCTG
This sequence comes from Streptomyces sp. M-16, assembly GCF_052114405.1. Classification (NCBI taxonomy): domain Bacteria; kingdom Bacillati; phylum Actinomycetota; class Actinomycetes; order Kitasatosporales; family Streptomycetaceae; genus Streptomyces; species Streptomyces sp. M-16. The sequence goes on from NZ_JBFRER010000029.1 coordinate 29,188, forward strand.
GGCCTGGCGCCCTCGACGGTCTCGGCCCACCTGAAGGCGCTGCGCGCGGCGGGGCTGCTGATCCCGTCCCGCCACGGCCACCAGGTCCTCTACGAACGCACGCCGCTGGCCATCGCGCTGGCGGCCGGCTGCGCCCCGTAGCCGGCGCCGCGGCGCTCAGCCCTCGGCGAGGTGGCGTTCCACCGTCTCGATCTTCGAGGTCATCCCGTCGGTGACGCCGGGCCGGATGTCGGCCTTGAGGATGAAGGACACCCTCGGGGCCCGTGCCTCCACGGCGGCCACCGCGCGCCGGACCACGTCCATCACCTCGTCCCAAGGTCCTTCCACGGTGGTGAACATGGCGTCGGTGCGGTTCGGCAGCCCGGACTCGCGCACCACGCGGACCGCGTCGGCGACGTACTCGCCGACCTCTTCGCCGACCCCCAGCGGGGTCACCGAGAACGCGACGATCACGCGTCGGCCGCCTGGCGGGCGCGGGCCGCGATGACGCTGTCGGCCTCTTCGCGCTTGAGCAGCTTGTCCCCGTACAGGCCGCCGAAGGGCAGCAGCGCGAACAGGAAGAACAGGGCCACCTTCTTGGCCGGCCACTTCGCCTTGTTCCACACGTCGAGCAGGAAGATCGCGTAGATCACGAACAGGATCCCGTGCAGGATCCCGAGCGGCATCATCAGGTAGTCGATGTCCGACACCCGGCTGAGCAGCGAGCCGAAGATCAGCAGCGCCGGGAACGACAGGGCTTCCGGAACGGAGATGAGGCGCAGCCGGTGCAGGGCGGAAGCGGTCTTGATGTCCACGTGGAACCTTCGCGGGTGGAGGCCGGGGGTCCGTCCCAGTGTCTCAGCCGTCACGGAAGATCTTGTGGCGGGTCCCCCCGGATCCCCCGGAGTCGGGAGAGTGTGGCGCATATCGGCCACGGGACACTGTTCGGGCCCGCCCGCTGCCGATACCTTCGTCCCCGTGGCTCAGTTCCGACTCCAAGGCAGCAAGGTGCTCGCCGTCGACCTGACCGGTGACGCCGTGAAAGCCAAAAACGGCGCCATGGTCGCGTACGACGGCCAGATGGCCTTCAAGAAGATGACCGGCGGTGGCGAAGGCCTCCGCGGAATGGTGACCCGTCGCCTGACGGGTGAACAGATGACCGTGATGGAGGTGCAGGGACACGGCACCTGCTACTTCGCGGACCGGGCGAGTGAGATCAATCTGGTCAATCTGCGCGGCGAGAAGCTCCACGTCGAGTCCAGCAACCTGCTGTGCACCGACGCCGGCCTGCGCACCGGCACCACGTTCACCGGCCTGCGCGGCGCGACCACGGGCAACGGCCTGTTCACGACGACGGTCGAGGGCTCGGGCCAGGCGGCGATCATGTCCGACGGCCCGGCGGTGGTGCTGCGCGTCAGCGCCCAGTACCCCCTGTCGGTGGACCCGGGCGCGTACATCGCGCACACCGGGAACCTCCAGCAGTCCTTCCAGTCCGGCGTGACCTTCCGCACCCTGATCGGCGAGGGGTCCGGAGAGGCCTTCCAGATCCGCTTCGAGGGCGAGGGCCTGGTCTACGTGCAGCCCAGCGAGCGCAACACCATCGGGGGCGACGTCTGATGCCGTTCCGCGAGATCAACTCGAAGATGATCGAGGCCCAGGTCATCCCCGGGCAGAAGCTGTACAGCCAGCGCGGGGCGATGCTGGCCTACCGCGGCGACGTCTCCTTCACCCCGAGCCTGACGGGCGGTCAGGGCGGCGTGATGGGCATGATCGGACGCCGGGTGGCGAACGAGYAGACGCCGCTGATGGCCGTGGAGGGCAGCGGCACCGTGATGTTCGGCCACGGCGGCCACCACGTCCAGGTCGTCAACCTCTCGGGCGAGACCCTCTACGTGGAGGCCGACCGGCTGCTCGCCTTCGACGGCACCCTCCAGCAGGGGACGATGTTCATGGGCTCGCAGGGCGGTGTCATGGGCATGGTGCGCGGCCAGGTGACCGGCCAGGGCCTGTTCACCACCACCCTCAAGGGCCACGGCGCGGTCGCCGTGATGGCCCACGGCGGAGTCCTGGAACTCCCCATCACCCCGAACCGGCCGGTCCACGTCGACCCGCAGGCGTACGTGGCCCACCACGGGGACGTCAGGAACAAGCTCTCCGCCGCCCTGGGCTGGCGGGACATGGTCGGCCGCGGTTCGGGCGAGGCGTTCCAGCTGGAGCTGTCCGGCCAGGGCGCCGTCTTCGTACAGGCCTCGGAGGAGAAGCTGTGAACTTTGGTCCCGTGACCGGCGGACCGGGCGGCCCGACGGTCTTCGACCCGCACGCCCTGCCCTCCGACGACAACGTGAACTCCTACACCTTCTGCGTGGAGCTCAAGGGGAGCCAGTGGTTCCTGCAGAAGGGCAAGATGATCGCCTACTACGGGCGCATCGACTTCAACGGGATCGGCAACGGCCGCTTCGACCGACTGCTGCGCACCAGCTTCCACTCGCCCCTGCACGCGAGCGACTGGGTGGTGGCCGAGGGGCAGGGCAAGATGCTGCTGGCCGACCGCGCCTTCGACGTGAACTCGTACGACCTGGACGACGGCAACCTGACCATCCGGTCGGGGAACCTCCTCGCCTACCAGCCCACGCTCGCCCTCAAGCAGTCCATCGTCCCGGGCTTCCTGACGCTGATCGGAACCGGGAAGTTCGTGGCGGCGTCCAACGGACCGGTGGTGTTCATGGAACCGCCGCTGCGCGTGGACCCGCAGGCCCTGGTGGGCTGGGCGGACTGCCCGTCCCCGTGCCACCACTACGACCACGGATACATGACGGGCGTGATGGGCGGACTGCGCTCGCTCACGGGACTCGGCGGCACCTCGGGCGAGGAGCACCAGTTCGAGTTCGTCGGGGCGGGGACGGTGCTGCTCCAGTCGTCGGAGATGCTGATGGCGGAGCAGTCGGTGGGCGCGGTGGGCGCCGGTGCGGCCACGGGCAACGCCCAGGGCGTTCCGGGGGCCGGCCAGGGCCCGCTGGGCCAGCTGGGCGTGCCGCGGATGCCGGGGCAACTGGGCGACCTCCAGCGGCGGCTCGGACTGTGAGACTCCGCACATCTTCCTATTTTTGTACGTAATTCAACTTCTTAGGTAGAGTTCATTCATGGAGACCATCGAGACCGAGACGGCCACCCGCTGGCTGACCGACGCCGAGCAGTGCGCCTGGCGCACCCATCTGGACGTCAGCAGACTGCTGATGCACCAGCTGGAAAAGGATCTCCAGCCCTTCGGGCTCACCAACAACGACTACGAGATCCTCGTGAACCTCTCGGAGTCGGACGGCCACCGGATGCGCATGAGCGATCTGGCCACCGCCACGCTGCAGTCCAAGAGCCGGCTGTCCCACCAGATCACCCGCATGGAGACGGCGGGCCTGGTGCGTCGGGTGAACTGCGAGTCCGACCGCCGCGGCCTGTACGCGGTGCTCACGGAGGAGGGCATGGACACCATGCGCAAGGTGGCCCCGCACCACGTGGCATCGGTGCGGGAGCACTTCATCGACCTGCTGCCGCCCCAGGCCCTGGCGGCCCTGCGCGAATCGCTGCGCCCCGTCGCGGAGCACCTGCGCGAGAACCGCGGGAAGGTGTAGCCGGACGCGTCGCGCCCCGGCCGGCGCCGGCCGCCCACCCCGGCAAGATCGTGTCCCTCGACGGGGACGACGAGCACGACGACCGCCGACCCGCCCGGAACGGCAGTGCGGGGGCGGCGGCCGATCGGCCGCCGCCCCCGCACGATCGCGATCGTCTCCACCTCGCGGGCCGCACGCGCCGCGCGGCGCCCGTCCAGCACCCCGTGCTCGTCCATCCAGGCCCGGTGCTTCTCCAGGGCCTCGACCAGCTCGTCGATGCCCTGGCCGCGCGCCGCGACCGTCTTGACGATCGGCGGCCGCCAGTCGTCCGGTCCCCGGGACTCGCCGAGCCCCAGCATGTGGTTGAGCTCCCGGGCCGTCGCGTCCGCGCCGTCCCGGTCCGCCTTGTTCACCGCGTACACGTCGCCGATCTCCAGGATTCCGGCCTTCGCGGCCTGGATCCCGTCGCCCATGCCGGGCGCCAGCAGCACCACCGAGGTGTCGGCCTGCGAGGCGATCTCCACCTCGGACTGACCGACGCCCACCGTCTCGACCAGGATCACGTCGCAGCCCGCCGCGTCCAGCACCCGGATCGCCTGCGGGGCGGCCCAGGCCAGGCCGCCGAGGTGCCCGCGGGTCGCCATCGAGCGGATGTAGACCCCCGGGTCGGAGGCGTGGTCCGACATCCGGACCCGGTCGCCGAGGAGCGCCCCGCCCGAGAAGGGCGAGGACGGGTCCACGGCGAGCACGCCGACCCGCTTGCCGGCCTTGCGGTAGGCCGTGACCAGCGCCGAGGTCGAGGTCGACTTGCCGACGCCGGGCGAGCCGGTCAGACCGACCACGTACGCGCCACCGGTCAGCGGGGCCAGGGCGGCCATCACCTCGCGCAGGTGCGGGGACGCCCCCTCGACCAGTGAGATCAGCCGGGCCACGGCACGCGGCCGGCCCTCGCGGGCCTGCGCCACCAGCGTGGGGACGTCCACCGTCGTCATCCGCGCACCTACGCCTTCGGGACGCGGATCACGAGGGCGTCGCCCTGGCCGCCGCCACCGCACAGCGCGGCCGCGCCCACGCCGCCGCCCCGGCGCTTGAGCTCCAGCGCCAGGTGCAGCACCACGCGGGCACCGGACATGCCGATGGGGTGCCCCAGGGCAATGGCGCCACCGTTGACGTTCACCTTTTCCGGGGTCACGCCGAGGTCCTTCATTGACTGCACGGCGACCGCCGCGAAGGCCTCGTTGATCTCGATGAGGTCCAGGTCGGAGACCTCCAGGCCCTCCTTCTTCAGGGCGTGCAGGATCGCGTTCGAGGGCTGCGACTGGAGGGAGTTGTCCGGACCGGCCACGTTGCCGTGGGCGCCGATCTCGGCGATCCACTCCAGGCCCAGCTCCTCGGCCTTGGCCTTGCTCATCACGACCACGGCGGCCGCGCCGTCGGAGATCTGCGAGGAGGTGCCGGCGGTGATCGTCCCGTCCTTGGCGAAGGCCGGCCGCAGCTTGCCGAGCGACTCCACGGTGGTCTCCGCGCGGATGCCCTCGTCCGCCGCGAACAGCACCGGGTCGCCCTTGCGCTGCGGGATCTCGACTGGGGTGATCTCGGCCTCGAAGACGCCGTTCTTCTGCGCGGCGGCGGCCCGCTGGTGGGAGGCGGCCGCGAACGCGTCCTGCGGGGCGCGCTCGATGCCCAGCCGGGTGTTGTGCTTCTCGGTGGACTCGCCCATCGCGATGTTCTCGAAGGCGTCGGTGAGGCCGTCGTGGGCCATCGCGTCCAGCATCCCGATGGCGCCGTACTTGAAGCCCTCGCGGGACTTCGGCAGCAGGTGTGGGGCGTTGGTCATCGACTCCTGGCCGCCCGCGACCACGATGTCGAATTCGCCCGCGCGGATGAGCTGGTCGGCCAGCGCGATCGCGTCGAGGCCCGAGAGGCACACCTTGTTGATGGTGAGCGCGGGCACGTTCATCGGGATGCCCGCCTTGACGGCGGCCTGGCGGGCGGGGATCTGGCCCGCGCCGGCCTGGAGCACCTGGCCCATGATCACGTACTGGACCTGGTCGCCGGAGATGCCGGCCCGTTCCAGCGCCGACTTGATGGCGAATCCGCCGAGGTCGGCGCCCGAGAAGGACTTCAGCGAGCCGAGCAGACGCCCCATGGGCGTGCGGGCCCCGGCGACGATCACTGAAGTGGTGTTGTTCGTTCCGGACATGAGGCACAGCCCCTTGGATGAGGAGTGAACGAGGGTTTACCTGAATGTACTGAGCAGTACCCGCGCCGTCACCGGGCAGTCGGTGTGATCGCTGGCACGTTGCGTAACCACCCTCCGCGGCGGTGCACTGGTCCCATGCTGACAAGAATCGACCACATCGGGATCGCCTGCTTCGACCTCGACAAGACCGTCGAGTTCTACCGTGCCACGTACGGCTTCGAGGTGTTCCACACCGAGATCAACGAAGAGCAGGGCGTGCGCGAGGCCATGCTCAAGATCAACGAGACCTCCGACGGCGGAGCCTCCTACCTCCAGCTCCTGGAGCCCACCCGCGAGGACTCCGCGGTGGGCAAGTGGCTGGCCAAGAACGGCGAGGGCGTCCACCACATCGCCTTCGGCACCGCGGACGTCGACGGCGACTCCGAAGCCATCCGCGGCAAGGGCGTCCGGGTCCTCTACGACGAGCCGCGAACCGGCTCCATGGGCTCCCGGATCACCTTCCTCCACCCCAAGGACTGCCACGGAGTCCTCACCGAACTGGTCACCTCCAACCCTGATCACTGATGCCCCCATTCCCCGGCCGGTAGAGTGGCACTGGCTCGGCCGGGGTTCGGTGCGGAGACGGGGTCGGGGCCCGAACCCCTGCCCCGGCATCTGACACCATTCCCCGGGGGCGTCGTTCAGCGGGCGAGCGATGCTCAATTGGGAGTGAGCTTGCGACCAGGGGACGGATGGGACCGCGCTGTGCGGGGCTACGAAAGCCAGGAGAGCCATCAGGCCGAGGCCGACCATCTCTCGCTCTTCGAGGCCGAGATGGAGCGGCTGAAGAAGGAACGCGGGAAGGCCGTCCAGCACGCGGAAGACCTGGGATACCAGGTCGAGGTGCTGCGCGCCAAGCTGCATGAGGTGCGCCGCAATCTCGCGTCCCGCCCCGCGTACGACGGCGCGGACATGGGGTACCAGGCGGAGCAGCTGCTCCGCAATGCCCAGGTGCAGGCCGACCAGATGCGCTCCGACGCCGAGCGCGAGCTGCGCGACGCCCGGGCCCAGACCCAGCGCATCCTCCAGGAGCACGCCGAGCACCAGGCGCGCCTCCAGGCCGAGCTGCACTCGGAGGCCGTCAACCGGCGCCAGCGCCTGGACCAGGAGCTCAACGAGCGCCGCCAGACCGTCGAGGCGCACGTCAACGAGAACGTCGCCTGGGCCGAGCAGCTGCGCGCCCGGACCGAGTCCCAGGCCCGCCGGCTCATGGACGAGTCCCGCGCCGAGGCCGAGCAGGCGCTGAACGCCGCCCGCGCCGAGGCCGCCCGGACCGTGGAGGAGGCCCGCCGCCGGCTCGCCGCCGACACGGAGGCCACCCGAGCCGAGGCCGAGTCCACGCTGCTGCGCGCCCGCAAGGAGGCCGAGCGGCTGCTCGCCGCCGCCTCGGCGCAGGCCCAGGAGGCCACCGAGCACGCGGAGCGGCTGCGCAGCAGCACCGCCGCCGAGGCCGAGCAGACCCGCCAGCAGACCCTGGACCTCGGCCGGGTGGCCGAGGCACGGGTGCAGGAGGCCGACGGGGCGCTGCGCGCGGCCCGCGCGGAGGCCGAGACCCTGCTCGCGGACGCCAAGGAGAGCGCCGCCCGGCAGCTCGCCTCGGCGGAGTCCGTCAACGAGCAGCGCACCCGCACGGCGAAGGAGCAGGTCGCCCGGCTGGTCGGCGAGGCCACCAAGCAGACCGAGGCCCTCAAGGCCGAGGCCGAGCAGGCGCTGGCCGACGCCCGCGCCGAGGCGGAGCGGCTGCGCACCGAAGCCGGCGAACAGGCCCGTACGGCCGCCGCCGAGGACACCGCGGCGCAGCTGGCGAAGGCGGCCCGTACCGCCGAGGACGTACTCAACAAGGCCTCGGAGGACGCCCGCGCCACCACCCGTGCCGCGTCCGAGGAGGCCGAGCGGATCCGCCGCGAGGCGCAGTCCGAGGCCGACCGGCTGCGCCTGCAGGCGGCGGCCACGGCCGACGAGCTCAAGGGCGCGGCGAAGGACGACACCGAGGAGTACCGGGCCCGTACCGTCGAACTCCAGGAGGAGGCCCGGCGGCTGCGCGGCGAGGCAGAGCAGCTGCGCGCGGAGGCCGTGGCCGAGGGCGAGCGGATCCGCGGGGAGGCCCGCCGCGAGGCGGTCCAGCAGATCGAGGAGGCGGCCCGGACCGCCGAGGAACTGCTGGGTAAGGCCAAGTCGGACGCGGACGAGCTGCGCGGCGGCGCGACCGCCGAGAGCGAGCGGGTCCGCGCCGAGGCCGTGGAGCGGGCGACGACCCTGCGCCGGCAGGCCGAGGAGACGCTGGAGCGCACCCGCGCGGAGGCCGAGCGGCTGCGCGCGGACGCCGAGGAGCACGCCGAGGCCCTGGCCGCCGAGGCGGACGCGGCCGTACGGGCGCGGCGCGAGGAGACCGAGCAGGCGCTGGCCGCGAAGCGGGCGGAGGCCGATCAGGAGCTCGTACGCCTGCACACCGACGCCGAGGGACGGCTGGCCACCGCGGAGCAGACGCTGCGTGACGCCCGCGCCGCGGCGGAGGGCATCCGCAAGGAGACCACCGAGGAGAACGACCGGCTGCGCGCCGAGGCGGCGGAGCGGATCCGCACCCTCCAGGCCCAGTCGGAGGCCGAGGCCGAGCAGCTGCGCACGGAGGCCGCGCAGGACGCGGGCCGGGTCCGCGCGGAGGCCGAGCAGGTGTCCGTGCGGCTGCGCGCCGAGGCGGAGACCGAGTCGGAGCGGCTGCGCGCCGAGGCGCAGGAGACCGCGGACCGGCTGCGCGCCGAGGCCAAGGCCGCCGCCGAACGGGTCGCGGCGGAGGCCGCGGAGGCCCTCGCGGCCGCCCAGGAGGAGGCCGCGCGGCGTCGCCGGGAGGCCGAGGAGACCCTGTCGGCGGCCCGTACGGACGCGGGCAACGAGCGGGCCCAGGCCCGTGAGCAGAGCGAGGAACTGCTGGCGCAGGCGCGCAAGCGCTCGGAGGAGGCGCAGGCCGAAGCGGTCTGGCTGACCGAGGAGGCGGAGAGCCGCGCCGCGGAGCTGGTCGCGGCGGCGGAGGCCACCGCCCAGCAGGTGCGGGACTCCGTGGCCGGCCTGCACGAGCAGGCCGAGGAGGAGGTCGCGGGGCTGCGCAGTGCGGCCGAGCACGCGGCGGACCGTACGCGTACCGAGGCCGAGGAGGAGGCGGACCGGGTCCGCGCCGAAGCCCGCGCGGACCGCGAGCGGGCGGCCGAGGACGCGGCGCGCCTGCGCAGCGAGGCCCGTGTCGAGACGGACGCGGCGAAGGCCCTGGCGGAGCGCACGGTCGGCGACGCGATCGCCGAGGCCGAGCAGCTGCGCGCCGATACGGCGGAGTACGCGCAGCGGGTGCGCACGGAGGCGACGGACGCCCTGGCGGCGTCCGAGCGCGACGCGGCGCGGACCCGGGCGGACGCCCGCGAGGACGCGAACCGGATCCGTGGCGAGGCGGCGGAGTCCTTGGAGGCCTCGCGCGCCGAGGGCGGCCGGATCGTCACCGAGGCGACCGCGGAGGCGGAGCGCCTCACCGAGGAGACCCTGGCCGCGAACGCGCTGACGGTCGAGGAGGCACGGGCGGAGGCCGAGCGGCTGACCTCGGAGGCGGAGCAGGCGGCCGAGGCCACCCGCGCCGAGGCCGCGGTCACCCTGGACGAGGCCCGCGCCGAGGCCAACCGCCTCCGTACGGAGGCCGCCGAGCAGGCGGACCGGCTCATCACCGAGGCCACCGCCGAGGCGGAGCGGCTCACGGAGGAGACCCGTACGGCCAACGAGCTGACGGTCGGCGAGGCGCAGGAGGCGGCCGACGCGCTGCGCGCCGAGGCGGCGGCCACCCTCGACGAGGCCCGCGCCGAGGCCAACCGGCTCCGTACGGAGGCCGCCGAGCAGGCGGACCGGCTCATCACCGAGGCCGCGACCGAGGCGGAGAAGCTCACGGCGCAGGCGGCGCAGACCCTGGCCGCGGCCGAGCGGGATTCGGCGAGGATCCTGGTCGACTCCCGTGCCGAGGGCGACCGGCTGGTCGAGGAGACCCGCGCGGCCAACGAGCTGACGGTCGGCGAGGCCGCTGCGGAGGCCGAGCGGCTGCGCGCCGAGGCGGCGCAGACCCTGGACGAGGCCCGTGCGGAGGGCGGCCGGATCATCGGCGAGGCCACCGCGGAGGCGGAGCGCGTCACGGTCGCGGCGAACGAGACCCTGGCGGGCGCGGAGCGGGAGGCCGAGCAGACGCTCGACGAGGCCCGCACCGAGGCGGGCCGGGTCCGCACCGAGGCCGCCGAGCAGGCGGACCGGCTCATCACCGAGGCCGTCACCGAGGCGGAGAAGCTCACCGAGCAGACCCGCAAGGACAACGACCGGACGGTCGGCGAGGCCCAGAACGAGGCCGAGCGGCTGCGCGCCGAGGCGGCGGAGGCGCTGGCCTCGGCGCAGGAGCACGCGACGCGTACCCGGTCCGAGGCGGAGCGGGTCAAGGCGGAGGCGGCGAGCGAAGCGGAGCGCACGCGCACCGAGGCCCGTACGGAGTCGGAGCGGCTGCTGGACGAGGCGCGCGAGGCGGCCAACAAGCGCCGCACCGAGGCCGCGGAGCAGGTGGACCGGCTCATCACGGAGGCGGCGGCGGAAGCCGAGAAGCTCACCTCCGAGGCGGGTCTGCAGGCMCTCGCCGCCACCACGGCGGCCGAGGAGCAGGCCGACGCGATGGTCGACGCGGCGCGCAAGGAGGCCGAGCGGATCACCTCGGAGGCGACCGTCGAGGGCAACTCCATGGTGGAGAAGGCCCGTACCGACGCCGACGAGCTGCTGGTCGGGGCGCGTACGGACGCCGCGGCCATAAGGGAGCGGGCGGAGGACCTGCGCGGCCGGGTGGAGTCCGAGGTCGAGGAGCTGCACGAGCGCGCCCGCCGGGAGTCGGCGGAGCAGATGAAGTCGGCCGGCGAGCGCGTGGACAAGCTGGTGCGCGCGGCGACGGAGCAGAGCATCGAGGCGGAGGCCAAGGCCAAGGAGCTGGTGTCGGACGCGAGCAGCGAGGCGAGCAAGGTCCGCATCGCGGCGGTGCGCAAGGCCGAGGCGCTGCTCAAGGAGGCCGAGCAGAAGAAGGCGGAACTGTCGCGGCAGGCGGAGAAGGCGCTCGCCGAGGCACAGGCGGAGGCCGAACGGCTCGTCGACGAGGGCCGCCGTGAGCTGGACGTCCTGGTGCGCAGGCGCGAGGACATTCAGGCGGAGATCTCCCGTGTCCAGGACGTTCTTGAGGCGTTGGAATCATTCGAGGCACCGTCGGGTGGCGGAAAGCCCGCATTGGGTGGCCAGGGCGCGGGGGGCGTGAAGGCCGGGGTGACAGCGGGTTCCACTCGTTCGGGTGGCAAGGCGTCAGAGGGGTAGTCAGGACACGGGATGTGTGCTTTTGAGGGAAGTTCAGGCGAAGGAGTGACAAGCATTCTGCCGTCTTGCCACTCAAAAGGGGTGTCATTGTCCAGGGCAAACCCGGATTGACTCGATGACACGCCGTCCGGGCGCCTAGGATTCCCCTTAACACCTCACGTAGCACCTCATCGGTCTCATTCGACAGGAACCCCATGAGCGACACTTCCTCCCCCTTCGGCTTCGAGCTCGTGCGGCGTGGTTACGACCGCGGTCAGGTGGACGACCGCATTACCAAGCTGGTCTCCGACCGCGACAGCGCACTTGGACGCATCAACTCTCTGGAAAAGCGGATCGAGGAGCTACACCTCGAAACGCAGAACGCCCAGGCCCAGGTGAGCGACGCCGAGCCGTCGTACGCCGGTCTGGGCGCCCGGGTCGAGAAGATCCTGCGACTGGCCGAGGAGGAGGCGAAGGACCTGCGCGAGGAGGCCCGTCGCGCGGCCGAGCAGCACCGCGAGCTGGCGGAGTCGGCCGCCCAGCAGGTGCGCAACGACGCCGAGTCGTTCGCGGCGGACCGCAAGTCGAAGGCGGAGGACGAGGGCGTCCGCATCGTCGAGAAGGCCAAGGGCGACGCCTCCACCCTGCGCGCCGAGGCCCAGAAGGACGCGGCCTCCAAGCGCGAGGAGGCCGACGCCCTGTTCGAGGAGACCCGCGCCAAGGCCGCCCAGGCCGCCGCGGACTTCGAGACCAACCTGGCCAAGCGGCGCGAGCAGTCCGAGCGCGACCTGGCCTCGCGTCAGCAGAAGGCCGAGAAGCGCCTCGCGGAGATCGAGCACCGGGCGGAGCAGCTGCGCCTGGAGGCCGAGAAGCTCCGTACGGACGCCGAGCGCCGGGCCCGCCAGACCGTGGAGACCGCGCAGCGCCAGGCCGAGGACATCGTCGCCGACGCGAACGCGAAGGCCGACCGGATCCGCAGCGAGTCCGAGCGCGAGCTGGCGGCGCTCACCAACCGCCGCGACTCCATCAACGCGCAGCTGACCAACGTCCGCGAGATGCTGGCGACGTTGACCGGCGCGGCCGTGGCCGCGGCCAACCCGATCGTCGACGACGAGCCCGTGACGCGGGGCGTGCCGGCCCAGCAGAGCCGCTAGTACACGACCGCACGGCGTTGGGCCGTACGTCACTCTTTTGAGGTGGCGTACGGCCCTTCGGCGTTCTAGCGTGGCCGCATGATCGAGCTTGAGGGACTAACCAAACGATTCGGCGCGAAGACCGCCGTGGACAACCTCAGCTTCCAGGTCAGACCGGGGGTGGTCACCGGCTTCCTCGGCCCCAACGGGGCGGGGAAGTCCACGACCATGCGCATGATGCTCGACCTCGACAACCCGACCAGCGGTACGGTCCGGATCGACGGCAAGCACTACCGGGAACTGCCGGAACCGCTGAAGCACATCGGGGCGCTGCTGGACGCGAAGGCCATGCACGGCGGCCGCAGCGCGTACAACAACCTCCTCTGCCTGGCCGAGTCGAACCGGATCCCGCGGAGCCGGGTGGCCGAGGTACTGGACCTCGTCGGCCTGACCCCGGTGGCCAAGAAGAAGTCGAAAGGATTTTCGCTCGGGATGGGCCAGAGGCTGGGAATCGCCTCCGCGCTGCTCGGCGATCCGGAGATCCTGATGTTCGACGAACCCGTCAATGGTCTGGACCCGGAGGGAATTCTCTGGATCCGCAATCTTATGAAGGGGCTGGCCGCAGAGGGGAGGACGATCTTCGTCTCCTCCCATCTGATGAGCGAAATGGCCCTGACCGCGGACCATTTGGTGGTGATCGGACGAGGAAAGCTCCTTGCCGACTTGTCGATGTCCGATTTCATCCAGCAGAACTCCCGCAGTTACGTGCGCCTGCGCTCCCCGCAGCAGGAACGGCTGAAGGACGTCCTGCACGGGGCCGGGATCGACGCCGTCAGCGTGCCCGCCACCGGGGCGCTGGAGATCGACGGCGTCCCGGCCGAGCGGCTCGGCGAGCTGGCCGCCCAGCACCAGATCGTGCTGCACGAACTCAGCCCGCAACGGGCGTCACTGGAGGAAGCGTTCATGCGGATGACGGCGGACTCCGTCGAGTACCACGCCCACGCGCCGGGAACCCCCGCGCCCGCGGGCGCGCCCACCGCCGCGCCCGCCTGGGGCGCCGGCTACGAAGCGACGCGCGAAGGCGGCAAGTGACCATGGCCTTCTCCGCCGTCCTCAAGTCCGAGTGGACCAAGATCCGCACGGTCGCCTCCACCACCTGGACCCTGGCCTGCGCCCTGCTGGTCACCGTCGGCATCAGCGCACTGCTCTGCTCCTTCGTCTCGTCCCGCTTCAAGGACATGTCCGCCGCCGAGAAGCTCGCCTTCGACCCGACCATGACCAGCTTCGCGGGCATGTCCCTCGGCCAGCTGGCCATGATCGTCTTCGGTGTCCTGGTGGTCGGCACCGAGTACAGCTCGGGCATGATCCGCACCTCGCTGGCCGCCGTGCCCCGGCGCGCGAGCTTCCTCTTCGGCAAGTTCGCGGTGGCCACCGCCCTGGCGCTGCTCGTGGGCCTCGCCACCAGCTTCCTGTCCTTCTTCCTCGGCCAGGCGCTGCTCGGCGACCACGGCATCGGCCTCGGCGAGGACAACGTCCTGCGCGCGGTGGCCGGGGCCGGCGTGTACATGGCCCTGATCGCGCTGTTCTCGATGGGCGTCACCGCCGTCCTGCGCAGCTCRATCCTGGCGCTCGGCATCCTGATGCCGTTCTTCTTCCTGATCTCGACGATCCTCAGGGCCTTCGAGGCGACCCGGAAGGTCGCCCAGTACTTCCCGGACCAGGCCGGCTCCAAGATCATGGAGACCGTCACGGACACCACGAACAAGGTCCAGGCTCCCTACGGCCCCTGGGGCGGCCTCGGGATCATGGCCCTCTGGGTGCTGGCGGCCGTACTCGGCGGGTACCTGGTGCTCAAGAAGCGCGACGCGTGAGGGACGGGAGCGGCCCGGCGTCCTCCTCGTGACGGACGCCTCCCGTACTACGGGACATCCCGGAGCCGGATCTCAGGGAGAGCTCAGGGATCCGCTCCGGGAGGGAACCGGGGAGGACTCGATATCCTCTTAAGGCGTACGCGGGCGAGAGCCGTCCCGGCCTGGCAAGGGGCAGCACGATGATCGAGGCAGTCGGCCTGACCAAGCGCTACGGCGCCAAGACCGCCGTCGACGGGCTTTCCTTCCAGGTCAAGCCGGGTCACGTCACCGGATTCCTCGGGCCCAACGGCTCCGGGAAATCCACCACCATGCGCATGATCGTCGGCCTGGACCGGCCCACCGCCGGGCAGGTGACGATCAACGGCCTCCCCTTCCGGGAGCTGCCGAACGCCCAGCGGCACGTCGGAGCCCTGCTCGACGCCAAGGCCGCGCACGGCGGCCGCCGGGCCCGCGCGCACCTGCTGTCCGTCGCCCAGCTCTCCGGGATCCCCGAGAAGCGGGTCGACGAGGTCCTGGGCGTGGTCGGGCTCCAGGACGCGGCCCGCCAGCGCACGAAGGGCTTCTCCCTCGGCATGGGGCAGCGGCTCGGCATCGCCACCGCGCTCCTCGGCGACCCGCAGGTCCTGCTCTTCGACGAACCGGTCAACGGCCTCGACCCCGAGGGCATCCTCTGGGTCCGCAACCTGATGCGCCGGCTCGCCTCCGAGGGCCGCACCGTGTTCGTCTCCTCACACCTGATGAGCGAGATGGCCCTGACCGCCGACCACCTGATCGTGATCGGCCGGGGGCGGCTGTTGTCCGACATGAGCACCCAGGACTTCATCACGCACAACTCGGCCGGATTCGCCCGGGTCCGCGCGGCGGGCAACGGCCCCGACGGCCGGGTCATCCTGGGGACGGCACTGACGAAGGCGGGCGGCCGGGTGCTCCAGGAGCCCGACGGCGCCCTGCGGGTGACCGGGCTGGAGCTGCCCCGCATCAGTGACCTCGCGCACGAGACCGGCGTACGGCTCTGGGAGCTGTCCCCGCACCGGGCCTCGCTGGAGGAGGCCTACATGCGGATGACGCAGTCCTCCGTCGAGTACACCTCCACCGACGACCCGCGCGCGGAGCTGTGGGAGCCCGAGCCGCTGACCGTCCCGGAATGGGAGGAGGAGGCGCAGGCCCCCGTGGTCCCCGCCGAGACCGCGGCGAGCTTCTTCGCTCCCCCGCCCCCCGGCTCCGGCACGCAGCCCTTCCTGATGCCCGGCAGCGCCGCCGATCTCGCCCCCACCGCCCGGAACAGCCCCGAGGAACCCCGATGACCGCCACCGCCGACGCGACTTCGCCCGCGAGCGCGGGGCGGGCCGACGGCTACAGCTCGCCGCTGCCCACCCCACGACCCCACCTCGGCCACGCCCTGGCCTCGGAGTGGACCAAGCTGACCTCCGTGCGCTCCACCGTGTGGACCCTCGGCTCCCTCGTGGCCCTGGTCGTCGGCATCGGCGTGCTCGCCGTGCTCCAGACCGATTCCGGCGACTACAAGTCGATCCCCTTCGTCGCGCCCGCCCTCTTCGGCATGATGGTCGGCCACCTCGCCGTGATCGTGCTCGGGGTGCTGACCATCACCTCCGAGTACGGCACCGGCCTGATCCGGACCACCTTCACCGCCTCCCCGGACCGGCTGCGGGTGCTCACCGCGAAGTACCTCGTCTTCGGCACGGTCGCCTTCGGCGTCACCCTGGGCTCGGTGGGGTTCGTGGGCATCGCCGCCGCCCTCCTGCACAGCGGCCCCGACGCCGGCCACCACGGTGGCGGCGAGTGGCTGGGCGCCCTGGGCGGCTGCCTCTACGTGACCCTGCTGGGCGTCCTCGCACTCGCCGTCGGCGCCCTCGTACGGCACTCGGCCGGCGCGATCGCCGTCATGCTCGGCCTGGTCACCATGCCCCCGGTCCTCGGGATGATCCTGACGACGTGGCCCGTCAGCAGGGGCCTCGGTCTGGCCGTGGTCCGCTACAACGCGCCGGTGGGGCTGATCCAGCTCTTCGGGGTGCCCAACAGCGGCATGGACGGCAGCCCGAACCCCAGCGACCTGGCCCAGCTGGGGCTGCTGGTCCTGGTCACCGCGCTCGCCGTGACGGCCTCGTACGCGGTGGTGCGCCGCCGCGACGTCTGAGCCCCGGGCCGGTCAGTACCTCGGCGCGTTGCGGGACCGCTGCACCTTCGAGGTGCGGCGGTCCTTCGCGTTCCAGCAGGCCTTGTGCCAGTGCCGCCGGTCGTCCACGCCGCCGTACTCGGGCCAGGCCACCAGGTGCGGGGTGCCCGAGGGGATCTCCTGGTCGCAGCCGGGGCAGCGGTAACGCTTGCCCGCCGCGCTCGCCCCCGCCACGTGCCGGACCTTCCACTCCTCGCCCTGGTACTCCTCGGTCCGCTCCAAGCCGTACCGGTCGAGGCCGGTGGCGGGTCGTTCGTCCGGAGTCTCGCCGCCCCTGGGGCGGTTGTGGCGCGGTGACACGTATACCTCACGAATGGGCGGCCGACAGTGACTTTCTCCCAGACTACGCGCAGCGAGCCGGGGTACCCGCAGGGTGGCGGAGGACGGCCGACCTCCATGGGAGGACCGGCCCGACAATCTCAATAACTTTGCTGTCAGGCCGTGCCTTTGGCACGTGTCAGACGTTGTTGCCATCAGATGTTGATGTCATCAACGAGTCGGTCCACCTGGGGAGGCCGCGTCAGCCGCGAGGAGGCTAAGGCGATGCGCGTAGGAGCGTTTGTACTGGCGGCCCAGTTCCCGGGCCAGGGACAGGGCGAGGCACTGCACCGGGCGGTGCGGACCGCCGAGGTGGGCGAGGAGTCCGGACTGGACTCGGTCTGGCTCGCCGAGCACCATTTCGTGCCGTACGGGGTCTGCCCGTCGGCGGTGACCCTGGCGGCCCTGCTGCTGGGGCGGACCCGGCGGCTGCGGGTCGGCACGGCGGTGAGCGTGCTGCCCAGCACGCACCCGGTGGCCCTCGGGGAGCAGGCGGCCCTGCTCCACGTCACCTCGGGCGGGCGGTTCACCCTGGGGGTGGGACGGGGCGGTCCGTGGGTGGACCTGGAGGTGTTCGGGGGCGGCCTGGAGGCGTACGAGACGGGTTTCCCCGAGGACCTCGACCTGCTGCGGCGCTGGCTGACCGAGCCCCGGGTGGGCGCGGGCGGCGCCCGGCACCGCTTCCGCGAGGTGGCCGTCGTACCGTGCCCGGCGCAGGCCCTGGACGGGGACGGGAGTGGGCCGGAAGTGATCGTCGCCTGCACCTCCCCGACGTCCGTGCGCCTCGCCGCCGAGCGGGGGCTGCCGATGCTGCTGGGCATGCACAGCGGGGACGAGGAGAAGGCGGAGATGGTCGCGCTGTGGGGGCGGACCGCGCTGGAGGCGGGCCACTCCCCCGAGACCGTACGGGCGGCCGGGCACGTGTCGGCCGGGGTGTGCCAGCTGGCGGACCACACGGCGGACGCCCGGGAAGCCCTGCTCAAGGCGATGCCGGGCTGGTTCCGGCAGGGTCTGGACGCCCATGTGACGGTGGACGGCCGGCAGCGCGCGATGCGCGACCCCGTCGCGTACACGGAACTCCTGTGTGACCTGCATCCGGTCGGCAGCCCCACCCTGGCGGCGGACCGGCTGGCGGCGACGGCCGAGCGCACCGGGATCACGCGCTTCGCCCTGCTGACCGAGGGCTCCGGCGACCTCGCGGCGACGGAGGAGAACGTCCGGCGGCTCGGCACGGAGGTCCTGCCGCTGCTGGTGTGACGCGGGCGGGACGCGGCGGGCCCGGGGGCGGGGGGCGGGCCTGGGCTGCCGCTCCGGTGTCAGTCGCACCTCCCGCGACACGGAGCGGCAGCGAAGTACGGTCCCGCTAGCAGTCGCGCAGTTCCGGCGACTGGTTGAGCAGCTGGCCGCGGATCGACGTGAACTTGGCCAGCCGGTCGTCCACCGAGGGATCGAGCGGGAACACCGCTACCCGGTGGCAGTTCTGGAATGCCAGGCGCACCCCGAAGTGCCGCTGCAGCGCACCGCGTATCGCGTCACTCGCGAGCGCGCGCAGCAGCTGCCCACGGGCCTGCTCGTCCGGCGGCGGCGTCTGGTTGTCGGCGAACTCTCCGCCCTCAACCTCCAGCTGGGCCGTCAACGAGCTGATCATCTCCCATGCGTAGGGCAGGGAGGTCCGGACGCAGTCGACGAATGCGGCTTCGTCGACCTCGCCTCGCTCGGCCTGTTCGAGTAGGGCCGGTGAGACGTCGAGCGACATGGGTTCTCCTCTCGTGACCCCGGACGATTGGGTTGCCGGAGTCTTACGGGCAGGGAGGGAGGCCGCGACGCAGCGTGCACGCTCGGCAACCTCCCGCTCACCACGGTAGGCGCCCACCGGGTGCCGCACCAGGAGAATGCGCATACAACGCGCCATCGGCGAACGGGGCTTTCAGGGGCGAATCGCGTGGAGGCCCGTCGGTCGAGTAGCGTTGCCGACCATGCGTCTCGTCATTGCCCGCTGCTCCGTCGACTACGCGGGCCGGCTCACCGCCCATCTGCCCTCGGCACCCCGTCTGATCCTCGTGAAGGCCGACGGCAGTGTCTCGATCCACGCGGACGACCGAGCGTACAAACCGCTCAACTGGATGTCGCCTCCGTGCACCCTCAAGGAGGGGACGGGAGATGACACGGGCGTCTGGACCGTCGTCAACAAGGCGGGCGAGAAGCTCATCATCACCATGGAAGAGGTCCTCCACGACTCCTCCCACGAGCTGGGCACCGACCCCGGGCTCATCAAGGACGGCGTCGAGGCGCACCTCCAGGAACTGCTCGCCGACCGCATCGACACCCTGGGCGACGGCTACACCCTGATCCGGCGCGAGTACATGACGGCGATCGGCCCCGTGGACATCCTGTGCCGGGACGCGTCGGGTGCGACGGTGGCGGTGGAGATCAAGCGCCGTGGGGAGATCGACGGCGTCGAGCAGCTCACCCGGTACCTGGAGCTCCTCAACCGCGACCCGCACCTGGCACCGGTCCGGGGCATCTTCGCGGCCCAGGAGATCAAGCCGCAGGCGCGGGTGCTCGCCAACGACCGCGGCATGGACTGCGTGGTCCTCGACTACAACGCCCTGCGCGGCATCGAGGACGACAAGCTCCGCCTCTTCTGAGCCGGTCTGCGGGCCGGTCCCGCCGGCCGGCCCTCCCGGCCGGCCCTCCCGATGTGTGCGACGGCCCCCCGAGCGAGTGCTCGGGGGGCCGTCGTCGTGTCAGGCGGTCGCCGCCGCTGACGGGGACTGGGGCGCGGTCGGGGACTGGGCCGCCGTCGAGGTGGCCGGGGGCGTCGCGGGCGAGGTGGCCGTCGGGGGATCGGTCGGCGTCGGCGGCGAGTGCGTGACCGGCGGCTCCGAGGTGGCCGGGGGCGTCGTCGGCGGGGACGGGGCCGGCTTCGTCGCGGGCGGGGTCACCGGGGGCCGCTGCGGACCGGTCGTACGGGCGGGCGGGGTCGGCTTCCCGGACTCCCCCGTGCCCGGCCCGGGTGCGGAAGGCGCCGACGGCGGCGGGGGCGAGGAGACGCCCGGCTCGGGTGCCGGATCGTTCCCTCCGCCGCCCGGCACCTGCGGCTGGACCGCCGGCGGGCTGTCCGGGGTCGAGGACACGGCGGGAGCCTGCGGCTGCTCCGGGTCCCCGGAGGCCAGCGCCAGGCCGACGACGGTGCCGAGCGCGACCACCGTGAGCGCGCCGGCGGCGGCCAGCAGCACCGTCTTGCGCCGTCCCGCCGGTTCGGGCTCCGAACGGCCGGGGCCGGTCGGCGGCGCGGGCTGCGGGAGCTTCGGGAAGGCGTCCTCGAACACCTGCGACAGGGTCGTCGGCGTGGACGTCTGCGACGACGGCCGCCCGATCACCGGGGTGATCCGGGTGACGGCCTCGGAGCCCTCGGGGGTCACGGGCCCCACGGGCGCGACGGCGTGCGGCTTCACCATCGAGACGGGCGTCGTCGCGGCCATCGGGGCCGTCGGTGCCGGACCCAGGGCCGGACCCAGGGCCGGAGCCGGCGTCCGGGCCGGTATCGCGGCCCCGGGGAAGGCGGCCGGAGCGGCCCCCGGGAGGTTCACCGGCGCCTCCAGCCGCAGCGGCGGCGACACCTCCACCCCGAGGGCCTCCCGGTCGGTGACCAGCGCCAGGGCCCGCCGCCCGGAGACCGTCCCGCGCTTGTCCGCGAGCGCGCCGCGCAGCCCGATGGAGGCCTCCAGCTCCGCACGGGCCCGGTCCAGTCGTCCCTCGCACAGCGCGAGCACGCCGAGTTCGTGGTGGAAGTAGGCCTGCTCGGCGACCTCCCCCGCCTTCCGCGCGGCCTCCGCACCCGCCCGCAGCACCCGCTCCCACGCCTCCCAGTGCAGGGAGGCGGCGAAGGCCGGCGCCGCCGTGCGGGCCAGGAGTACGGCCGCCACCACATCGGCCCCGGCCAGCGCGGCCAGCACCGCGTCGGCCTCGGCCGCGACCCGCTCCGGAGTCACCGAGGCGTGCCCGGTCCACCAGGCGTAGTGCCGGGCGGCGGTGCGGGCCTCCTCGGCGGCGGTGTCCCCGTACCCGGCCTCCTCCAGCTGCCGGGCGACCCCCTCCGCGAGGCGGTGGCGCGGCCCGACGGGGGTGACCAGCCCGCAGCCCAGCAGTTCCGCGACGGCGGAGTCGGCGTGCGTGTCACCGACCAGCGCGGGCAGGTGCGCGTGGTGCGGGAGTTCGCCGCCCAGCGCGCAGGCGATCCGCAGGGCGGCCCGTGCCGACTCGCTGACCCGGGAGGCCAGCAGTTCGGCGGGGGCCGCGCCCTCCGCGAGGGTGGGCAGCGGCACGTGGGCGGGGTCGCGGGGGCGTTCCTCGAAGACGCCCGGTTCCTCGTCCTCGTCCGGGGCGGACATCCGGTTGATCTCGTCGCGCTGCCGCAGCAGGGCGGCGGCCTGGACGAAGCGCAGCGGCAGCCCCTCGGAGGCGAAGCGCAGGTCGCCCGCCCAGGCGGTCTCCTCGTCGGTCAGCGGCCTGCCGGTGCGCGCCTCCAGCAGGGTCACGCAGTCGGCGCGGCCGAGGCCGCCGAGGAAGACCTCCTCCAGGTGCACGTCGTCGGAGGGGGACTTGGTGTCGGGGGCGGCGGCGAGCAGGTAGGCGCACTCGGGGGTGGCGCGCAGCAGTTCGTCGAGGGCGGCGCCGCCCAGCTCCAGGTCGTCCAGGAGGACGACGGCACCGATCTCGCCGGCCCGCGCGAGGAGTTCCGTACGGTCGGGGCGCCGGTCGGGGGCCTCGTACACGGCGGCGTAGAGGGCGTACAGCAGCTCGGCCGGCTGCTGGAGGCCGTACCCGCTCAGCCGGACGACGCCGTCGGGGGCGAGGCCGGCGCAGTCCCTGGCGACCACGTCGAGGAGGGCGGAGCGGCCGGATCCTGCGGGCCCGGTCAGCCGGACGGAGCGTCCGCGCCCCAGCAGCCGGACGATCCGCTCCCGTTCCTCGGCGCGGCCCAGGAGGGGGACGGCGGGGACGGGCGGACCCGGGAGCACGGGGGGCCGCGCGGCGGTGCCCCGGGCGGCGCGGGAGGCCGCGTCGCGCTTGGCGGGGCCACGGCCGGCGGCGGGGGCCGCGGTGGGGCGCAGGGGCTCGATCTCGCTGCCGTCGACGGGGTTGACGGTGAGGGTGAAGTCCCCCGCGGTCAGGGTCACGATCCGGGCGGGTGCCAGGGGGGCCGGGGGTGACCCGGCCGGCCCGCCCGCGCTCTGGTGCGCGGCCGGTCCGCCCGGCTCGGGCTGCCCCTGTGTACCGTCCGTACGGTCCATGACCAAGTCCCCCGATCGCGTCGCGCGCGCCGCCGTCG
This sequence comes from Streptomyces sp. M-16, assembly GCF_052114405.1. Taxonomy (NCBI): domain Bacteria; kingdom Bacillati; phylum Actinomycetota; class Actinomycetes; order Kitasatosporales; family Streptomycetaceae; genus Streptomyces; species Streptomyces sp. M-16. The sequence continues at coordinate 51,205 of NZ_JBFRER010000029.1, forward strand.
CCGCCGTCATTACGCCCGGCCTTCGCTCGCGCCGCTGTCGCTACTCGTCCGGTTTCCGCCCGAACCCTAGACCGTGGCCGGGCGCGCGGGAACCGCAGGGGTGTCTTCACCACCGGACCGTTACGTTTCCTCCGGATACGTCCGGGGTGGAACGGAGGGGGGCGGAAGGGCGGACGGGCGCTCAGACCCGGGGCAGGGATTCCGCTTCCAGGCCGCCCTCGATCGCCAGGATCCGGTGCAGCCGGGTCGCCACCAGGAGGCGCTGCATCCGGTCCGGCACCCCGCGCAGGACGAGGCGCCGGCCGCTGCGCCCGGCCCGCCGGTGGGCTCCCATGATCACGCCGAGTCCGGTCGCGTCCCAGGAGTCCAGGCCGGTCAGGTCGAGCACGAGGTCGCCGTGGCCGTCGTCGAGGGCGGTGTGCAGGACCGTACGGGCGTCCGCCGCGCTGCGCACGTCGAGACGACCCCCGACAGCGAGTTCGGCGTGGTCGCCCCTGATGTGCATGTGTACTCCCCGGATGTACTGCGTGCGTCTGGTCCGACTGATCCGTGGTCGGCAACTCTCACTGCAACTGACTGCCCCGCGGGCGGGGAAGTTGCCGACCGTGAGCGAACCGATACCTAATTCACCCCGTAGGGTGCGGAGATTCGAACGGTCGTTCTCAGTGCTTGTAGAAGCCCTGTCCGCTCTTGCGGCCGATGTCGCCCGCGTCGACCATGCGGCGCATCAGCTCCGGCGGCGCGAACTTCTCGTCCTGCGACTCGGTGTAGATGTTGCTGGTGGCGTGCAGCAGGATGTCGACGCCGGTGAGGTCGGCGGTGGCCAGCGGCCCCATCGCGTGGCCGAAGCCCAGCTTGCAGGCGATGTCGATGTCCTCGGCGGAGGCGACGCCCGATTCGTAGAGCTTCGCGGCCTCGACGACGAGCGCGGAGATCAGACGGGTCGTCACGAATCCGGCGACGTCGCGGTTGACGACGATGCAGGTCTTGCCGACGGACTCGGCGAACGCGCGGGTGGTGGCGAGGGTCTCGTCGCTCGTCTTGTAGCCGCGCACCAGCTCGCAGAGCTGCATCATCGGCACGGGCGAGAAGAAGTGCGCGCCGACGACCCGCTCCGGACGCTTCGTCACGGCCGCGATCTTGGTGATCGGGATGGCGGAGGTGTTGGAGGCCAGGACCGCGTCCTCGCGCACCAGGTCGTCCAGGGTGCGGAAGATCTCGTGCTTGACCTCCAGCTTCTCGAAGACGGCCTCGACCACGATGTCCACGTCCGCGACCGCGTCGAGGTCGGTGGTCGTCGTGATCCGGGCGAGCGCCGCCTCGGCGTCCTCGGCCGTCATCTTGCCCTTGGCGACGAACCGGTCGTACGAGGCCTTGATCCCGTCGGTGCCACGGGTCAGCGCGGCGTCGGTGACGTCCCGCAGGACGACGTCCCAACCCGCCTGAGCGGAGACCTGAGCGATCCCGGAACCCATCAGTCCGGCACCGATGACGGCGAGCTTCCCAGCCACTGCACACCCCTCGTTTCCCATGCGGGCCAGTCTCATGGCCTCTCCGGCGGAGACTAGCGTCCGTGAGGGACGGTGTGACCGTGAAGTAACACGCGTCACGTCTCAGATGACGGACATCACACTGGTACGGCCCAGCACCCGTGCGCCGCCCCCCAGTTCACCCGCCGCCGCCGGCGGGGCGGCGGCCGTTCGGGTCCCCGGCGGCCCCGCACTACCCTGGCGGCATGGTGAACCTGACGCGTATCTACACCCGTACCGGCGACCAGGGCACGACCGCCCTCGGCGACATGAGCCGTACGCGCAAGACCGACCTGCGCATCTCCGCGTACGCCGACACCAACGAGGCCAACGCCGCGATCGGCACCGCCATCGCGCTGGGTTCCCTGCCGGACCCGGTCGTGAAGGTGCTCGTCCGGATCCAGAACGACCTCTTCGACGTCGGCGCCGACCTGTGCACGCCGGTGGTCGAGGACCCCCAGTACCCGCCGCTGCGCGTGGAGCAGTTCTACGTCGACAAGCTGGAGGCCGACTGCGACGCCTTCAACGAGGAACTGGAGAAGCTGCGCAGCTTCATCCTGCCCGGCGGCACCCCGGGCGCGGCCCTGCTGCACCAGGCCTGCACGGTGGTCCGGCGCGCCGAGCGCTCCACGTGGGCGGCGCTGGAGGAGCACGGCGAGGTGATGAACCCGCTGACGGCCACCTACCTCAACCGCCTCTCCGACCTCCTGTTCATCCTGGCCCGTACGGCCAACAAGGAGATCGGCGACGTGCTGTGGGTGCCCGGCGGCGAGCGCTAGGCGACAGGTCCTAGCGGTCCTTTCCGGCCAGGGCCCCCGCCTCGCCGGCGGCCGGGTCCGCGCCCGCCGGGGCCTTGCGCGGCCAGATCGAGTAGGTCGCGGCGACCAGCGCCTGGATGCCCAGGACCCGCAGGGCCACGAACTGCCAGGACCGCAGGGCGCCGGTGTCGGCGGCGTCGCCGACGTACCAGACGCCGGCCTGGAGCAGGGCGAGCGCGACGGCGGCGCCCGCCAGGGTCCGCGCCCACAGCTTCCACTCGTGGACGGCGCGCTCCCGGCCGTGCTTCGCGCCCGGCGGTTTCGGGCCACCGGCGAGGCGGTGGGCGGCGTGCCGGTCGAGCCACTTCAGGGTGTAGTGCCCGTAGCCGACGGTGTAACCGAGGTAGAGGGCGGCCAGGCCGTGCCTCCAGCCCGGCTCGCCGCCGTTCCTGAGGTCGACCACGGAGGCGGCCAGCAGGGCCAGCTCCAGCAGCGGCTCGCACAGCAGGACGGCGGCCCCGAGCCGCGGCATCCCGGCGAGGTAGCGCAGCGCCAGTCCGCCGGCGAGCAGCACCCAGAAGCCGACCTCGCAGGCGATGATCAGGGGGACGAGCACGGCGCACGCTCCGTTCCGGTGGGGCGGGGTCACGGGTTCCCCTCCAGCGTCCCGGCCGGCGGGCGCCGCGACCTCGTCCCCCGTGACGAAAGCCGACTGCATCCTTCGATGTAGCGGCCCCTCCGCCCCCGCGGCGAGGCAGCGGCGCCGTCCGCCCTGTTGGATGGGACCGTGCTCCCCAAGATCCCTCCCCCGCACCGCGACGACGTCCTGCTCGCGGTGGCCAGCGTCCTGACCGGCCTGCTGCTCTGGTCGCTCGGGGTCCACAGCGCGAGCGGGCGCGACCTCCTGCCCGCCTGGGCGGCGCTGGTCCCGCTGCTGGTGCTCGGCTCCCTGGAACTGGTGCGCCGCACCCTGCCGCACCTCACCCTCTTCGCCGGCACGATCGGCGTGATCGCGGACCAGTTCACCGTGGGCAGCCTGGCCACCGTCGTGATCTTCACCGACCTGATGTACGCGGCGGTGGTCTACGGCAAGCCCGCCATGGCCCGCCGGCTGCCGGTCAGCACCGGCCTGATCACCGTCGTCGTCACCGTCGCCGCCGTCGCCTGGCTGCGCACCCCGCAGGCCCTGCTGATCGGTGTGATCACCGGCATCGTCAGCTTCGCCCCCGCGCTGACGGGCGCCACCCTGCGCCACCACCGGGAGGCCGCCGAGGCCGCCCGGCTGCGCGCCGAGCAGACGGCGCTGCTGGCCGAGGCGGACCGTGCGCAGGCGGTGGCGGGCGAGCGGGCCCGGATGGCCCGGGAGCTGCACGACATGGTGGCCAACCACCTCTCGGCGATCGCCATCCACTCGACCGCCGCCCTGTCCATCGACTCCCCCGCCACGAGTCGGGAGGCCCTCGGCGTGATCCGCGAGAACAGCGTCCAAGGACTGGCCGAAATGCGCCGCCTGATCGGTCTGCTGCGCGATCCGGGCGCCGGGCAGGCGGCGGTGGCCGTGCCCTCGCTGGACGCACTGGACGCACTGGTCGGGCAGGCCCGCACCAACGGGGCGGCGAGCGGGCTGGACTTCGTGCTCGACGACGCCCGGAAGGACGGGCCCGCGCCGCCGGTCCCGGTGGAGCTGGCGGCGTACCGGATCGTGCAGGAGTCGCTGACCAACGCCCTCAAGCACGCGGCCCCCGGCACGGTCGCGGTCCGGGTGGCCCACGAGGACGACGGGATGCTGCTGACGGTGGGCGTGGACTCCCCCTACGCAGACCGGTCCGGCCCCCGCGCCCCCGGCTCCGGGGCGGGGCTGATCGGCATGCGCGAGCGGACGGAACTGCTCGGCGGCACGTTCACGGCGGGCCCGGCGGGTTCCGTCTGGCGGGTGCGGGCGGTCCTGCCCGCCGAGGAGAAGGCGGTACGGGAGTGAGCATCAGGGTCGTGGTGGCCGAGGACCAGAGCGCGGTACGGGCCGGCCTCGTGCTGATCCTGCGCAGCGCCGGGGACGTCGAGGTGGTGGGCGAGGCGGCAGACGGCGAGGAGGCGGTGCGCCTGGCCCGCGAGCTGCGGCCGGACCTCGTCCTCATGGACGTGCAGATGCCGCGTCTGGACGGGGTTTCGGCCACCCGTCAGGTGGTCGCGGAGGGGCTGGCCGACGTCCTCGTCCTGACCACCTTCGACCTGGACGAGTACGTCTTCGGGGCGCTGCGCGCCGGGGCCAGCGGCTTCCTGCTGAAGGACGCGGACGCGGCGGAGCTGATCACGGCGGTGCGGACGGTGGCGCGCGGCGAGGGACTGATCGCCCCGGCGGTGACCCGCCGCCTGATCGCCGAGTTCGCGACGCCGCAGCCGGTACGGAGCTCCGTGCGCCCGGAGACGGCGGCGGCGGTCCGGTCGCTGACGCGGCGCGAGGGGGAGGTGCTCGGCGCACTGGGCGCGGGGCTGTCGAACGCGGAGATCGCCGTCCGGCTGGACATGGCGGAGGCGACGGCGAAGACGCACGTCAGCCGCCTCCTGAACAAACTGGGCCTGCGCAGTCGGGTCCAAGCGGCCGTACTGGCAAGGGAGTTGGGGATCGAGCCCGGCGCTGGGGGTGAGGTCTGGACCTCTTGACGCTTGGTCCAGACCTTTCTACTCTCACCGCAACACTGTGGTGAGCGTGCCATGTCAAAGGCCCCGGCCGACGACACCGCGTGCTCACGGGCGGCGCAGGTCCCACCCCCATGTAGCAGTCGGCCCCGCGACTGCTACGGACCTACGGAGGAGCACCCTTGAGCACAGCACCCCCACGACGCATCCGCCTGTTCCGGAGGCTGGCCGCCACGGCGGCCGCCCTCGCCCTGCCCGTCGCCGGCCTCGTCGGCCTGGCCGGCCCCGCGCAGGCCGCCGCCTCCGCGACCGCCACCTTCACCAAGGTTTCCGACTGGGGCTCCGGCTTCGAGGGCAAGTGGACGGTGAAGAACACCGGCACCACCACGCTCAGCAGCTGGACCGTGGAGTGGGACTACCCCTCCGGCACCTCGGTCACCTCCGCCTGGGACGCCACCGTCACCAGCTCCGGCACCCACTGGACGGCCAGGAACGTCGGCTGGAACGGCACCCTCGCCCCGGGCGCCACCGCCAGCTTCGGCTTCAACGGCGCGGGCCCCGGAGCCCCCTCCGGCTGCAAGGTCAACGGGGGCTCCTGCGAGGGCGGCACCACCCCCACCGACACCCCGCCCTCGGCCCCCGGCACCCCCACCGCCACGGGAGTCACCGAGACCGCGCTGACCCTGTCCTGGTCGGCTGCCACCGACGACAAGGGCGTCAAGAACTACGACGTCTACCGGAGCGGCACCAAGCTCACCACCGTCACCGGAACCACCTTCAACGACAGCGGCCTGACCAAGGGCACCACGTACAGCTACACGGTCACCGCCCGTGACACCGCCGACCAGACCGGCCCCTCCTCCGGCGCCCTCTCCGTCACCACCCCGGGCGGCGGCACGGACCCGGGCCCCGGCCCCGACCCGGGCGCCAAGGTCAAGCTCGGCTACTTCACCGACTGGGGCGTCTACCAGCGCAACTACCACGTGAAGAACCTGGTCACCTCCGGCACGGCGGCCAAGATCACCCACATCAACTACGCCTTCGGCAACGTCCAGAACGGCAAGTGCACCATCGGTGACTCCTACGCCGACTACGACAAGGCCTACACCGCCGACCAGAGCGTCGACGGCGTCGCCGACACCTGGGACCAGCCCCTGCGCGGCAACTTCAACCAGCTGCGCAAGCTGAAGGCCAAGTACCCGAACATCAAGGTCATCTACTCCTTCGGCGGCTGGACCTGGTCCGGTGGCTTCGGCCAGGCCGCCCAGAACCCGGCCGCCTTCGCCCAGTCCTGCTACGACCTGGTCGAGGACCCCCGCTGGGCGGACGTCTTCGACGGGATCGACATCGACTGGGAGTACCCGAACGCCTGCGGGCTGTCCTGCGACACCAGCGGCGCCGCCTCCTTCAAGAACCTGATGTCGGCCCTTCGCGCCAAGTTCGGCGGCTCCGGCCTGGTCACCGCCGCGATCTCCGCCGACGGCTCCAACGGCGGCAAGCTCGACCTCGCCGACTACGGCGGCGCCGCCCAGTACGTCGACTTCTACAACGTCATGACGTACGACTTCTTCGGGGCCTGGGACGCCAAGGGCCCGACCGCCCCGCACTCCCCGCTGACCTCCTACGCCGGCATCCCGATCGCCGGCTTCAACTCCGAGGCCGCCATCACCAAGCTCAAGGGCAAGGGCGTCCCCGGCTCCAAGCTCAACCTCGGCATCGGCTTCTACGGCCGCGGCTGGACCGGGGTGACCCAGGACGCCCCCGGCGGCACCGCCACCGGCCCCGCGCCCGGCACCTACGAGCAGGGCATCGAGGACTACAAGGTCCTCAAGAGCAGCTGCCCCACCACCGGCACCGTCGCCGGCACCGCCTACGCCAAGTGCGGAAGCAACTGGTGGAGCTACGACACCCCCGCCACCATCGCCGGGAAGATGGCCTGGGCCAAGCAGCAGGGCCTCAAGGGCGCCTTCTTCTGGGAGTTCAGCGGCGACACCGCGAACGGCGAGCTCGCCGACGCCATCCACGCCGGCCTTCAGTAGCCGCGGCCCCCGGACACGACGAAGCCGGGGTGACGGGTCCGCCCCCGTCCCCCCGGCTTCTTCCGCGTGTCCTACGCGACGTTCACCCGCTGGCCGGGAGGCGCCGCCTCCAGCCAGGCCAGGAACCCGGTCAGCGCGTCCTCGCTCATCGCCAGCTCCAGGCGCGTCCCCCGGTGGGAACAGCCGAGCACGATCGCGTCGGACAGCAGCGCCAGCTCCTCCTCACCCTCGGGAGCCCGGCGGGCGAGCACCTCGATCGAGGAACGCTCCAGCAGCCGGCGCGGGCGCGGGGAGTACGAGAACACCCGGAACCACTCGATGCGGTCACCGCTGTAGCGGGCGACCCCGTAGACCCAGCCCTTGCCGGAGACGTCGGGCTCCTCGGCCATGCCCCAGCGCAGGCTGCAGTCGAAGGTGCCGCCGGAACGCTGGATGAGTCTGCGGCGCAGGCCGAAGACAAACAGCCCGATCACCACCAGGGCTACGACCAGGCCGCTCACAAGCAGAGCGAGGAGCATCTTCACCGACCTCCTCGCTCATCGAAATCCCGCAAAAAACAAAACGGATCCGCATCGCCTCAGCCGCGACCCGGTCTGGAAAATTCCAGCACGGACCGCGGCTGAGGTCACACACTCTTCGGTACGGAGCTCAGTGCCCCGTCACCGCGCGCAGCCGGACATCGGCGCGACGTTCGGCGGCCGCGTCGGCCTCCGACTTCGCGCGCTCCAGTGCCCGCTCCGCCCGCTGGACGTCGATCTCGTCCGCGAGCTCGGCGATCTCGGCCAGCAGGGACAGCTTGTTGTCCGCGAACGAGATGAATCCGCCGTGCACCGCGGCGACAACGGTGTTGCCCTCGCTGGTGCGGATGGTCACCGGGCCCGATTCCAGCACACCGAGAAGCGGCTGGTGACCGGGCATGACGCCGATGTCGCCGGACGTGGTGCGGGCGACAACAAGGGTGGCCTCGCCGGACCAGACATTGCGGTCCGCCGCGACCAGCTCGACGTGCAGCTCAGCAGCCAAGGTGGCTCCTCGGGTCACCACCCGGCGGGTCAGCCGGGTGTTGGGTCAAATTCTAATGGGCGTGGGGAGAGGGACGGGACGTACCCCGCCCCTCTCCTTTTCGTTCTTCGAAGACTGCGTTCCGCGGAACGCGGCCGACTAGGAGACGCCCAGCTCCTTGGCGTTGGCCTTCAGGTCCTCGATGCCACCGCACAGGAAGAACGCCTGCTCGGGGAAGTGGTCGTAGTCACCGTCGCAGATCGCGTTGAACGCGGTGATCGACTCGTCGAGCGGAACGTCCGAACCGTCCACGCCGGTGAACTGCTTGGCGACGTGGGTGTTCTGCGACAGGAAGCGCTCGACACGACGGGCACGGTGGACAACGAGCTTGTCCTCCTCGCCCAGCTCGTCGATACCGAGGATCGCGATGATGTCCTGGAGGTCCTTGTACTTCTGCAGGATCCCCTTGACGCGCATCGCCGTGGCGTAGTGGTCCGCCGCGATGTACCGCGGGTCGAGGATGCGGGACGTCGAGTCCAGCGGGTCCACGGCCGGGTAGATGCCCTTCTCGGAGATCGGACGGGAAAGAACCGTCGTCGCGTCGAGGTGGGCGAAGGTGGTCGCCGGCGCCGGGTCGGTCAGGTCGTCCGCGGGGACGTAGATCGCCTGCATCGAGGTGATCGAGTGACCACGGGTCGAGGTGATGCGCTCCTGGAGGAGACCCATCTCGTCGGCCAGGTTCGGCTGGTAACCCACCGCGGAGGGCATACGGCCGAGCAGGGTCGACACCTCGGAACCCGCCTGGGTGTACCGGAAGATGTTGTCGATGAAGAAGAGCACGTCCTGCTTCTGCACATCGCGGAAGTACTCCGCCATGGTCAGACCGGCAAGCGCGACGCGCAGACGGGTGCCCGGGGGCTCGTCCATCTGGCCGAAGACGAGCGCCGTCTTGTCGATGACGCCGGAGTCGGCCATTTCCTCGATGAGGTCGTTGCCCTCACGGGTACGCTCACCGACACCCGCGAACACCGACACACCGTCGTGGTTGTTGGCGACGCGGTAGATCATTTCCTGGATCAGAACGGTCTTGCCGACACCGGCACCACCGAACAGACCGATCTTTCCACCCTTGACGTACGGGGTGAGAAGGTCGATGACCTTGACGCCGGTCTCGAACATCTCGGTCTTCGACTCGAGCTCGTCGAAGCGAGGGGCCTTGCGGTGGATCGGCCAGCGCTCGGTGACCTCGGCGTTCGCCTCGGGGTAGTTGAGCACCTCACCCAGGGTGTTGAACACCTTGCCCTTGGTGAAGTCACCGACGGGGACGGTGATGCCCTCGCCCGTGTCGGTCACCGGGGCCTGGCGGACCAGACCGTCGGTCGGCTGCATCGAGATGGTACGGACGAGGCCGTCACCCAGGTGCTGCGCGACCTCAAGGGTCAGGGTCTTGAGCTTGCCGTCCTCGGCCGGGTCTGCGACCTGGACCTTGAGGGCGTTGTAGATCTCGGGCATGGCGTCGACGGGGAACTCCACGTCGACGACCGGGCCGATGACCCGGGCGACGCGGCCCGTGGCGGCGGCCGTCTCAACAGTGGTCGTCATTACTTGTCACTCCCCGCGGTCGCGTCAGCCATGGCGCTCGCGCCACCGACGATCTCGCTGATTTCCTGGGTGATTTCGGCCTGGCGGGCCGCGTTGGCAAGCCGGGAGAGGCTCTTGATGAGGTCTCCGGCGTTGTCGGTCGCCGACTTCATCGCGCGGCGGCGGGCGGCGTGCTCGGAAGCGGCCGACTGCAGCAGTGCGTTGTAGATGCGGCTCTCGACGTAGCGCGGCAGCAGGGCGTCGAGGACGTCCTCCGCCGACGGCTCGAACTCGAACAGCGGAAGGATCTCGCCCTTCGCACCGTCCTCCTCCTGAGCCTGGTCGAGGCTGAGCGGCAGCATCCGGCCGTCGACCGCGTTCTGCGTCATCATCGACACGAATTCCGTGTAGATGATGTGCAGCTCGTCGACGCCACCCTCGGCCGTCTCGGTCTGGATGGCCTCGATCAGCGGCCCGGCGACGCGCTTGGCGTCGGCGTAGGCCGGGCTGTCGGTGAAGCCGGTCCACGAATCCGCGACCTTGCGCTCGCGGAAGCCGTAGTAGGCCAGACCCTTACGGCCGACGATGTACGTGTCGACGTCCTTGCCCTCGCCGCGCAGCCGCTCGGTGAGCCGCTCCGCCTGCTTGATGGCGTTCGAGGAGTAGCCGCCGGCCAGACCGCGGTCGCTCGTGATGAGCAGGATCGCGGCACGGGTCGGCTGCTCGACCTCGGTCGTCAGGGCGTGCTTGGTGTTCGAGCCGGTCGCCACCGCGGTCACCGCACGGGTGAGCTCGGTCGCGTACGGCATCGATGCCGCCACCTTGCGCTGCGCCTTGACGATGCGCGAGGCGGCGATCATCTCCATCGCCTTGGTGATCTTCTTGGTCGCCGTGACGGCACGGATGCGACGCTTGTAGACCCGGAGCTGCGCTCCCATGAGTCAGGTCCCTTCCGTCGTCACTTGGAGACGTTGACGGCCGGCGCGTCCTCGCCCAGGAGCTTGCCGTCCGAGGTCTCGAACTGCTGCTTGAAGCCGGCGATGGCGTCCGCGATGGAGGACAGGGTGTCGTCCGACATCTTGCCGCCGTCGGCGATGGAGGTGAGGAGGTCCTTGCGCTCGCGGCGCAGGTGCTCCAGCAGCTCCGACTCGAAGCGACGGATGTCGTTGACCGGGACGTCGTCCATCTTGCCGGTGGTGCCGGCCCAGACGGAGACGACCTGCTCCTCGACGGGCATCGGCTGGTACTGGCCCTGCTTCAGCAGCTCGACCAGACGCTTGCCGCGCTCCAGCGAGGCCTTCGACGCGGCGTCCAGGTCGGAACCGAAGGCGGCGAACGCCTCCAGCTCGCGGTACTGGGCCAGGTCCAGGCGCAGACGGCCGGAAACCTGCTTCATCGCCTTGTGCTGGGCGGAGCCACCGACGCGGGAAACCGAGATACCGACGTTCAGCGCCGGGCGCTGGCCCGCGTTGAACAGGTCGGACTCCAGGAAGCACTGGCCGTCGGTGATGGAGATGACGTTGGTCGGGATGAACGCCGACACGTCGTTCGCCTTGGTCTCGACGATCGGCAGACCGGTCATCGAACCGGCACCCATGTCGTCGGACAGCTTCGCGCAGCGCTCCAGCAGACGGGAGTGCAGGTAGAAGACGTCACCCGGGTAGGCCTCGCGGCCCGGCGGGCGRCGCAGCAGCAGCGASAYSGCGCGGTAGGCRTCGGCCTGCTTCGACAGGTCGTCGAAGATGATCAGGACGTGCTTGCCGGCGTACATCCAGTGCTGGCCGATGGCGGAACCGGTGTACGGCGCCAGGTACTTGAAGCCGGCCGGGTCGGACGCCGGGGCGGCGACGATCGTCGTGTACTCCAGCGCGCCGGCGTCTTCCAGGGCGCCGCGAACGGACGCGATGGTCGAGCCCTTCTGGCCGATGGCGACGTAGATGCAGCGGACCTGCTTGTTCACGTCGCCCGAGCGCCAGTTGTCGCGCTGGTTGATGATCGTGTCGACGGCCAGAGCGGTCTTACCCGTCTGACGGTCACCAATGATCAGCTGACGCTGGCCGCGGCCGACGGGCACCATGGCGTCGATGGCCTTGTAGCCGGTCTGCATGGGCTCGTGGACCGACTTGCGGACCATGACGCCCGGAGCCTGCAGCTCCAGGGCGCGACGGCCTTCGGTCGCGATCTCGCCGAGACCGTCGATCGGGTTGCCGAGCGGGTCGACGACACGGCCGAGGTAGCCCTCGCCGACGCCGACGGAGAGCACCTCACCGGTGCGCTGCACCGGCTGGCCCTCCTCGATACCGCTGAACTCGCCGAGGACGACCGCACCGATCTCGCGCTCCTCGAGGTTGAGGGCGAGACCGAGGGTGCCGTCCTCGAACTTCAGCAGCTCGTTCGCCATGGCGGAGGGCAGGCCCTCCACCTTCGCGATGCCGTCGCCGGCAACGCTGACCGTTCCGACCTCCTCGCGCGAGGCCGCGTCCGGCTGGTACGACTGGACAAAGTTCTCCAGTGCGTCCCGGATCTCCTCCGGCCGGATCGTGAGCTCCGCCATCTGGGTTCCCTGCTCTCCTTGTTGGGCCTGAAGCTTCTTAGGGGTCTGGGGGTGACCCCCAGGAATCTTCTGCAAGTTCTGCACGGCCCAACCGGGCCGCTAGGAATGCGTTGTTCTATTGGTGGCTGGTCAGCCGGCCATGCGGCGGGTCGCCTCGGAGAGGCGGTCCGCGATGGTGCCGTCGATGACCTCGTCGCCGACTCGCACCGAGATCCCGCCGAGGACCTCGGGGTCCACGTCGAGGTTCAGGTGCATCTGGCGGCCGTACAGCTTGGCCAGCACCGCGCCGAGACGCTGCTTCTGCACGTCGCTGAGCGGAACCGCGCTGGTCACAGTGGCGACCATACGATCCCGGCGCTCGGCGGCGAGCTTGGAAAGGGACTCCAGTCCCGCTTCCAGGCTACGTCCACGCGGGTGCGTGACAAGACGGGTGACCAGGCGCTCGGTGACCGGGTTCGCCTTTCCGCCGAGCAGGCTGCGCAGCAGCTCGCTCTTGGCGGAGGCGGCGGCCGCGCGGTCGGTCAGCGCGGAGCGCAGCTCGGTGTTCGAGACGACGATCCGGCCGAACCGGAAAACCTCGTCCTCGACGTTGTCGAGCGCGCCGCCCTGCTGGGCCGCGGTGAGGTCGGCGGTGGCCGCCAGCTCCTCCAGCGCGTCCACCAGGTCGCGGGACTGCGACCAGCGGGACCGCGCCATGCCGGACACCAGGTCGAGGGTCTCCCCGCCCACCTGGCCGGACAGCAGCCGGCCGACCAGCTCGGCCTTGGCCTCGCCGGACTGCGCCGGGTCCGTGATGACCCGACGCAGCGAGACCTCACGGTCGAGCAGCGCGGTGACGGCTGCCAGCTCACCGGCGAGCTTCGCCGCGTCGACGGACGTGTTGTCCGTCAGCGCGTCGAGACGCTCGCGCGCGGAGGCCAGCGCCTCGCGGCTCGCTCCGTTCATCGGGCCGCCTCGGCCTTCTCCTCAAGCTCGCTGAGGAAGCGGTCGATCGTGCGGCTCTGCCGGGCGTGGTCCTCAAGGGACTCGCCGACGAGCTTTCCGGCCAGGTCGGTGGCGAGCTTGCCCACGTCCTGACGCAGCGCCTGAGACGCGGCCTTGCGGTCCGCGGCGATCTGGGCGTGGCCGGCAGCGATGATCTCCTCACGCTGCCGYTGGCCCTCTGCGCGCAGTTCTTCCTTGAGCGCAGTGCCCTGCTCCAGCGCGTCCTGGCGCAGGCGCGCGGCCTCGTGCCGGGCTTCGGCGAGCTGGGCCTTGTACTGCTCCAGCACGCTCTGGGCCTCGGTCTGAGCGGCTTCCGCCTTCTCGATACCGCCCTCGATGGCCTCGCGGCGCTCGTCCAGAACCTTGTTGATGTTCGGGAGGAGCTTCTTGGCGAGGAAGCCGAAGACGATGACGAAGGCGATCAGACCGATGACGAGCTCGGGGATCGGCGGGAAGAGCGGGTTTTCCGTCTCTGCCGCGAGAACCATGAGGTTCACATCAGTGCCTTTCGTCTAATGAGCTGTTCGTCGAGACCGAGAATCAGGAGGTCGGGTAAACGAACGGCATGACCAGACCGATCAGGGCGAGCGCCTCACAGAAGGCGAAGCCGAGGATCTGGTTGGCGCGGATCAGGCCGGCAGCCTCGGGCTGGCGGGCGAGGGCCTGGGTGCCGTTACCGAAGATGATGCCGACGCCGACGCCGGGGCCGATGGCCGCGAGACCGTAACCAACGGAGCTGAGGGAGCCGGTGACGGCGGCAAGGGTCTGGGACATGCCAGTTCTTCCTTCTCTTTCACGGACCGGTGGGGGTTGGCCACCGGACGAATGGGGGCTGAGCGGGGGCGGGCCTGGCTCAGTGGTGCTCGGCGAGCGCGCCCTGGATGTAGCTGCAGGCCAGGAGGACGAAGACGTACGCCTGGACGGCCTGGATGAAGAGCTCGAAGGCGGTCATCACGATGACCATCACGAACGAGACACCCGCGTAGGCGATGCCGATGCCGTTCAGCAGGTACCAGCTGGCGATCGTGAAGAGCAGCAGCAGGGTGTGACCGGCGAACATGTTCGCGAACAGTCGGACCGCGTGGGTGAACGGGCGCACCAGGACGTTCGAGAAGAACTCGATGACCATGACGAGCGGCAGCACGCCGCCGAGGCTCTTGTCGTAGCCCGTCAGGTTCTTCAGGCCGCCGACGAAGCCGTGGCGCTTGAAGGTGACCGACATCCACACGAAGTAGACGATCAGGGCCAGGATCGCCGGGTACGCGATGATCGAGGTCACCGGGAACTGGGCCACGGGGACGATCGACCAGACGTTCAGGATCCAGACGAAGAAGAACAGCGAGACCATCAGAGGGACGTACTTCTCGCCCTCCTTCTTGCCCAGCGTCTCGTAGACGATGCCGCGGCGGACGAAGTCGTAGCCGGCCTCGGCGACCATCTGAAGCTTGCCGGGGACCATCTTCGGCTTGCCGAAGGCGGCCCAGAAGAAGCCCACGATGATGATCGAGCCCAGCAGGGCGAGCAGCATCGGCTTGTTGAAGTAAGCGCTGGTCAGGCCAGCTTCGCCCCACAGCGGCTCGAAGAGGAACGAGTGCAGGCCCGGGCCGGGGAAGCCACATCCGTCGAAGATGTGACAGTCGGTCTCGAAGGCGAGCACCTGAGTCGGGTCAGCACTCACCGCGGGCTCCTTCAGCGTGGCGCATAGGTACGGCAACCTCGTTGTGTCGGCGCGGCGCACAGCCGCGGTTCGGCACTGGACTGGTGTAACGGATGTGGGGGCGGCAGTCAGGCATCGAGCCTCGCGATGGAACAGGCGTCAGCTCAGATGCCCGCGCCCGCAGTGCCGCAGTTGGAACCGGACGATAGCAGGATCTCGAACGCGCCCTTATCCCGGCCCTACCCCTCACGACTTCGACCCCGGATCTTCGGGCTTTTCGGCCTTCGACGAGTCGGGCTCGACGTAGAGGATCTTGGCTTTCATGTGAGCGCGCGTCTGTGCGCCGATCCACACGAGGGTGGTGGCCACAAGCGTGATCGCGAACGCCCGGGGGTTGAACAACGTCGTGTTCTTGAACACGGCGAGAAAGACGAAGAGCAACAGGATCTGGGTCGCGTAGAGCATGAGACCCATGGCCTGGAACAGGTGCGGAAGGGATTTCGCGGTGCGCTGCAGAACCACGAATCCGATGCCCATGAAGAGAATCACGACCACGGTCGCCACGATGGCCCCGACGGCCCCCTTGCCGCCTACGACCAACGCGCTGATCACGGCGGCTACAGCGCCGGCTACAGCTGTGGGTACGGCGGTTTGCAGGAGGGATCGGACGTCATCTGACCGCATGGCGGTTTGCTCCGCGTGGTGGTGGGGGCACGGGACTCGTACGGGACGAGCGTAAGCCCGGTCCGAGTGAGAGCCTCGGGCCAATGGACCGTCGCACTACGGTCCTTCGGCTCTGTCGCCGGGTTTAGTGAACGGTATCACAAACTATTTGATGAGAGCTTTACCTGTCCGGTGTGCTGACTGTCACACATGAGAGTGACCCTGCGCGTGTGTGCGCGACACTCAAGCGGGTTGTCTGGTAAAGGGCGTTCATGTCGGACATGCACCCCGCCCGTCAGCGCGCGGATCCAGCCTTCCGCCGGTCGGGGAAGCGCGAACGGGGGCCAATGGCGGTAGCGCCGTTGACGCCCGAGACTCCGGCCGCGATCGGCCGCGCCGGCTCCGGCTCCGTCGCCGCGTCCTCCCGTACGGCCGCCTCCGCCGCCCGCTCCGCGTGCCGGTAGCGCGGCGGCACCAGCGCCTCCGCCCAGCGCGGCGCCCGCGGGGTGAACCGCGGCAGCAGGAGCAGGACGAGACCCAGCCCGCTCAGCGCGGCGATGGCGAGCACGATCCACATCGAGGTGGAATGCACCGAATAGGCCACCGCACCGAATGCGATCAGGCCCGACCAGAAATACATGATGAGTACGGCACGGCTGTGGGAATGTCCGAGTTCCAGCAGCCGGTGGTGCAGGTGCCCACGGTCTGCGGCGAAGGGCGACTGCCCCTTCCAGGTGCGCCGCACGATCGCCAGGACGAGGTCCGCGACGGGAATCGCGACGATGCTCAGCGGCAGCACCAGCGGAATGAAGGCGGGCAGCATCGCGTGCGTCGCGTTGCGCTCACCACCGGCGAAGAGCGCCATCGTGTCGGGGTCCACCTGACCGGTAATGGAAATGGTCGAGGCGGCCAGCACGAGGCCGATGAGCATCGAGCCGGAGTCGCCCATGAAGATGCGCGCGGGATGCATGTTGTGCGGCAGGAATCCCAGGCACATGCCCATCAGGATCGCGGCGAAGAGCGTCGCCGGTGCGGCCGCCTCGATGCCGTAGCCGAACCAGATCCGGTAGCCGTAGAGGAAGAACGCCGCGGACGCGATGCAGACCATGCCGGCCGCGAGGCCGTCGAGGCCGTCCACGAAGTTCACGGCGTTGATCGTGATCACGACGAGGGCGACGGTCAGCAGGTTGCCCTGCCACTGGGTGAGGGCGACCGTCCCGATGCCCGGGACGGGGAGGAACAGGATGGTCAGGCCCTGCATCACCATCACGCCGGCCGCGATCATCTGCGCGCCCAGCTTGATCAGGGCGTCGAGCTCGAACTTGTCGTCCAGTACGCCGACCAGCCAGATCAGCGCCGCCCCGGAGAGCAGCGCGCGCGGCTCGTTCGACAGCTCGAAGACCCCGTTGAGGTTGCGCAGGTGGTCGGCGACCAGCAGGCCCGCGCACAGACCGCCGAACATCGCGATGCCGCCCAGCCGTGGCGTCGGCTCCCGGTGCACGTCGCGGGCGCGGATCTCCGGCATCGCCCCGACCGCGATCGCGAACTTCCGCACGGGCCCGGTCAGCAGGTAGGTCACCGCGACCGTGACGCAAAGCGTCAGCAGATATTCACGCACTGGCTGCCCCAGATGTATCGCCGGCCATCTCAGCCCCACACATTAGCCGCGATGTCACCGGTCAAGAGGACGCGCGGGTACCCCTTCCTGGTTGCGGTACGCGCCGCATGCCCCTTCAATCCCCGTACGGGGCAAATGCACCGGTCAGCTCGGCGACCTCCTTACGGGTCTGCGCGGCCTCCCCACCGCGCAGCGCGGCCGTGAACAGCCCGGCGATCCGGACCATCTCCGGCTCACCCATCCCCTGCGTGGTCACCGCCGCCGTGCCGAGACGGATCCCGCGCTGGTCCCCGTACGGCAGCGCACAGGTGTCCAGGACGATCCCGGCTGCCGCGAGCCGGCCGCGGGCCGTCGGCCCGTCGATCCCGAGCCGCGCCGGATCGGCGCTGATCAGGTGGGTGTCCGTGCCGCCGGTGGTGAGCGTGAAGCCGCGGTCCTCCAGGGCCCGCGCCAGGGCGCGGGCATTGGCCACGACCCGGTGCGCGTACTGCGTGTAGGCCGGCCCGGCCGCCTCCCCGAAGGCCACCGCCTTCGCCGCGATGGTGTGCATCTGCGCGCCGCCCTGGGTGAAGGGGAACACCGCCCGGTCGACGCGCTCCGCGAACTCCGCTCCGCACAGGACCATCCCGCCGCGCGGGCCGCGCAGCACCTTGTGCGTGGTCGCGCACACCAGGTCCGCGTACGGGACGGGGCTCGGGGCGGCCCCGCCCGCGACCAGCCCGATCGGGTGCGCGGCGTCGGCGATGAGGTAGGCCCCCACCTCGTCGGCGATCTCCCGGAACGCCGAGTACTCGGGATGGCGGGGGTAGGAGATCGACCCGCACACGATGGCTTTCGGCCGGCGGCTACGGGCGAGCTCCTGCACCTGCGCGTAGTCGATGAGCCCGCTCTCGGCGTCGACCCCGTAACCGACGAAGTCGAACCAGCGGCCGGAGAAGTTCGCGGGCGAGCCGTGCGTGAGGTGCCCGCCGTACGCGAGCCCCATCGCCAGGACCGTGTCGCCCGGGCGCAGCAGCGCGGCGTACGCGGCGAGGACGGCCGAGGAGCCGGAATGCGGCTGTACGTTCGCGTGCTCGACCCCGAACAGCGCCTTGGCCCGTTCCACGGCCACCCGCTCGGCGAGGTCGGCGTACTCGCAGCCACCGTGGTGGCGGGCGCCCGGGTACCCCTCGGCGTACTTGTTGGCGAGGGCGGAACCGAGGGCGGCGAGCACGGCGGGCGAGGTGAAGTTCTCGGCGGCGCTGAGCTGCAGGGTCTCGGCCTGGCGCTGCCGCTCCCCCGCGAGGACATCGGCCATCTGCGGATCCTGCTGCCGCAGCAGGTCCGTGGCCGGGGTGATGACGCTCATGGCGCGGCTCCAGGGGCGACCCGTCAGGTACCAGCCACGATAGCCCCGGCCCCCTCCGTGTGCCCGCCCGCGCCACGGCCGTCGGCGTGGCCCGTCGGCCGTGGGGCCGGCGTGGGTTGGCGGTGGCGCCCGTCAGGGCCGTGACCACGGGGTCCAGGGCCCGGTCGCGGCCCTCCTCGCCCGGTCAGCGCGGGGCGGTGACGCCCGTCAGCGCCGTGACCACGGGGTCCAGGGCCTGGTTGATCTCGTCGCCGATCGAGCGGAAGAAGGTGATCGGCGCCCCGTACGGGTCGTACACCTCGTCCGCGTCGGCGGACGGCGCCAGCAGCCAGCCCCGCAGCGCGGCGGCGGCCCGCACCAGCGCACGGGCGCGCTCGGCCATGCCGTCGTCGAGCGGGGGCAGCGTCGCCGGGTCTATCGCCCGCACGAGCCGGGTGAACTCCTTCAGCGTGAAGGTCCGCAGCCCCGCCGAGTGGCCCATCGAGATGACCTGCGCCCGGTGGTCCCGCGTGGCCGTCAGCACCAGGTCGGCGCGTATGACGTGCTCGTCCAGCAGCTCGCGCCCGGTGAAGCCGGAGGCGTCGGCGCCGAAGTCCGCGAGGACGGCGGCGGCGTTCGCCTCCATCGGAGCCCCTTCGTGGCCCCACGTGCCCGCGCTCTCGACGATGAGGTCGCCGGCCACGAGACCGAGGGCGCCCAGCCGGTGCGTCAGGGCGTGCCGGGTCAGCCGCTCGGTGATGGGCGAGCGGCACACGTTGCCGGTGCTGACGTGGAGTATGCGGAAGGAGTCTCCCCCGGCCGCGGCCGGCAGGTGCCCCCTGGCTATGCCACGCCCCTCAGGGCTCACGGGGCCACCTCGAGGTCGGGTACGACCTCCCGCAGCTGCTCGGCGGTCAGCGCCCCGGCACGCAGCAGGACGGGAACCTTCCCGGTGACGTCGACGATCGACGACGGCAGGGTGCTGGGCGTCGGGCCGCCGTCCAGGTACACGGAGACGGAGTCGCCCAGCATGGCGCGCGCCGCATCGCAGTCCTCGGGCGCCGGGTGCCCGGACAGGTTGGCGGACGAGACCGCCATCGGGCCGACATCCGTCAGCAGCTCGATCGCGACGGGGTGCAGGGGCATGCGTACGGCGACGGTCCCGCGGGTCTCCCCCAGGTCCCAGGCCAGCGAGGGCTGGTGCTTGGCGACGAGCGTCAGCCCGCCCGGCCAGAAGGCGTCGACGAGCTCCCAGGCCTGCTCGGAGAAGTCGGTGACGAGGCCGTGCAGGGTGTTCGGGGAGCCGATGAGAACGGGGGTGGGCATGTTGCGGCCCCGGCCCTTGGCGGCGAGCAGGTCCCCGACGGCCTCCTTGCTGAAGGCGTCCGCACCGATCCCGTAGAGGGTGTCGGTCGGCAGCACGACGAGTTCGCCGCGGCGTACGGCGGATGCCGCTTCACGCAGACCGGTCTTGCGGTCCGTCGCGTCGTTGCAGTCGTATCGCCGGGCCATCAGCGGGCCTCCTCGTACAGCGGGGTGGTGGCGGGAAGGGGGATCGCGCCGGTCACGGCATCGCCTTGCGGGCGGTCGCGAAGCGCGGGCGGTTGTTCAGGTCGGGGTGGTCGGCGGAGTCTGCCCAGCCGCGCTCGTCGGCGAAGATCCACGGCACCTGCCCGCCCTGGGTGTCGGCGTGCTCGATGACGACGATGCCGCCGGGCCGCAGCAGCCGGTGGGCGGTGCGCTCGATCCCGCGGATGGTGTCGAGGCCGTCCTCACCGGAGAACAGCGCCATCTCGGGGTCGTGGTCGCGGGCCTCCGGAGCCACGTACTCCCACTCGGTGAGCGGGATGTACGGCGGGTTGGAGATCACCAGGTCGACCTGGCCGTCCAGCTCGGGCAGCGCGCTCAGCGCGTCGCCCTGGTGGACGGTGACCCGGGAGCCCTCGGCGTTCTTGCGGGTCCAGCGCAGGGCGTCCTCGGACAGCTCCACGGCGTGCACGCGCGAGCGCGGCACCTCCTGGGCCATGGCGAGGGCGATGGCGCCGGAGCCGGTGCACAGGTCCACGATCAGCGGCTCGACGACGTCCATCGCCCGGACGGCGTGTATGGCCCAGTCCACGACCGACTCGGTCTCGGGCCGGGGCACGAACACCCCGGGGCCGACCTGGAGCTCCAGGTAGCGGAAGAAGGCACGGCCGGTGATGTGCTGGAGCGGCTCGCGGGCCTCGCGGCGGGCGACGGCCTCCCAGTAGCGGGCGTCGAAGTCCGCGTCCTTGACGTGGTGCAGTTCCCCCCGCTTGACGCCGTGCACGAAGGCCGCGAGCTCCTCCGCGTCGAAACGCGGAGAGGGCACGCCGGCGGCGGCCAGCCGCTGGGTGGCCTGGGCCACCTCGGCAAGCAGCAAGTTCACGCTGGTCCTCCGGGCTGCTGTCGTACGGGGGGTGGTGCGGGGATCAGACGGGGTCGGGCCGGATCAGTGCGCGGCGGCGAGCTTGGCCGCGGAGTCCGTGTCGACGCAGGCCTGGATGACCGCGTCGAGGTCGCCGTCGAGCACCTGGTCCAAGTTGTACGCCTTGAAACCGGTCCGGTGGTCCGAGATCCGGTTTTCCGGGTAGTTGTACGTACGGATCTTCTCCGAGCGGTCCACGCTGCGCACCTGGCTGCGGCGCACGTCGGAGGCCTCCTGCTCGGCGGCCTCCTGGGCGGCGGCCAGCAGGCGCGAGCGCAGGATGCGCATGGCCTGCTCCTTGTTCTGGAGCTGGCTCTTCTCGTTCTGGCAGGAGGCGACCACACCGGTCGGGAGGTGCGTGATGCGCACGGCCGAGTCGGTGGTGTTGACGGACTGGCCGCCGGGGCCGGAGGAGCGGTACACGTCGATGCGCAGGTCGTTCATGTTGATCTCGACCTCGACCTCCTCGGCCTCCGGGGTGACGAGCACGCCGGCGGCGGAGGTGTGGATGCGGCCCTGCGACTCGGTGGCCGGAACGCGCTGCACGCGGTGCACGCCGCCCTCGTACTTCAGGCGGGCCCAGACGCCCTGGCCGGGCTCGGTCGCGCCGTTGCCGCCCTTGGTGCGGACGGAGACCTGGACGTCCTTGTAGCCGCCGAGCTCGGACTCGGTGGCGTCGATGATCTCGGTCTTCCAGCCCACGCGCTCGGCGTAGCGCAGGTACATGCGCAGCAGGTCGCCCGCGAACAGGGCGGACTCGTCGCCCCCGGCGCCGGCCTTGACCTCCAGGAGCACGTCCTTGTCGTCGCTGGGGTCGCGCGGGACGAGCAGCAGGCGGAGCTTCTCGGTGAGCTCTTCGCGCTGGGCGCTCATTTCCTTGACCTCGGCGGCGAAGTCCGGGTCGTCGGCCGCCAGCTCCTTGGCCGTCTCGATGTCCTCGGCCGACTGCTTCCAGGCTCGGAAGGTCGCGACGATCGGGGTCAGTTCCGCGTAGCGCTTGTTGAGCTTGCGCGCGTTGGCCTGATCCGAGTGGACCGAAGGGTCGGCGAGCTTCGTCTCCAGATCGGCGTGTTCGCCGACCAATTCCTCGACCGCTTCGAACATCGGGTGCTCCTGTGGTGAAAGTCAAAAATGGGCGGGTTCGGCTGAACGACGACAAAGGCGCCGGTCCGGCCGCCCCCGCGTGGTCAGGGGGCGGCCGGTGACCGGCGCCTGGGTCGCGCTACTTCTTGGCCGCACCCTTGCCGAAGCGGGCCTCGAAGCGGGCCACACGGCCACCGGTGTCGAGGATCTTCTGCTTGCCCGTGTAGAACGGGTGGCACTCGGAGCAGACCTCGGCACGGATGGTGCCCTCGGTCAGGGTGCTACGGGTGGTGAACGACGCGCCACAGGTGCAGCTGACCTGGGTCTCGACGTACTCGGGGTGAACATCGCGCTTCAAGGTGTCTCCTAGATTCGGGAGGGCGCCGGGTCGCAGGAGCCGAATTGCGCACTGCGTGAACCGGGGCCGACAGACCAGTCTGCCAGGACCGGGCCGCCTGTCAAAATTCTGAGGACGCTCCCCTCAACCGGGAGGGCCGCGCATCTATTCCGGCCCGGTCCGGCGGGAGCCGTCACTGGACGATGGAGCCGGCCGTGCTCTTGTCCCCGGTGGAGTTCTCGGTGGCGGCGGCGGGGATGGGCTGGTCGGCCAGCAGGGCGTCCCAGACCATCTTGGAGCCCTTGGGCAGGGCCACCACGCGGTCCTTGTCGAGCGGGTCCTGCCCGACCGGCAGGGTGATCATGTGCATGTTCTCGGCGCCGATGCCCTGGAGGCCCTGGGCGAAGCCCGCGAGGGACTTCACGTCGCCGAGGGCCTTGTCGGTGGTGATCGCCTTCGTCGCGGAGTCGGCGAGGCCGTAGAGCTTCTTCGGGCTGTCGAAGACGCCGACGCCCTTGACCTGCTTGATCAGCGCCTTGATGAAGGCCTGCTGGAGCTGTATTCGGCCCAGGTCGCCGCCGTCGCCGACGCTCTTGCGCGTGCGGACGAGGCCGAGGGACTGCTCGCCGTTGAGCTTGTGGGAGCCGGCCGGCAGATCGAGGTGACTGCCGTGGTCCTTGATCGGCTTGGTGGTCGTGAGCTGGACCCCGCCGAGGTTGTCGATGATCTTCTTGAAGCCGGTGAAGTCGACCTCGATGTAGTGGTCCATGCGGATCCCCGACATCGTCTCGACCGTCTTGACCGCGCAGGCGGCCCCGCCGATGGTGAAGGCCTCGTTGAACTGCGCGCGCCTGCTGCCGGGGTCGGTCTTGCCCTTGCCGACGGCGCAGGCGGGTCTGGGGAGCATGGTGTCGCGCGGGATCGACACGACGCTGGCCTGCTTGTGGCCGTCGTAGAGGTGGACGATCATCGCGGTGTCGGAGCGGGCGGAGCCGCCGTCGTCCGCGCCGTATTCGCTGTTGGCCCCGTCGCGGGAGTCGGAGCCGAGGACGAGGATGTCCATGGAGCCGTTGTCGACGTTCGGCGGGCGGTCCTTGCCGAGGGCCTGGTCGATGTCGACGGTCTTCAGGTTGCCGTTGAGCTTGAAGTAGAACCAGCCGAGGCCACCGCCTCCGAGCAGGACGACGCCCGCTGCGGTCCACGCGGCGATGGTGAGGGCGCGACGGCGCCGCGGCGGTTTCCGGCGGCGCCGGGTGACGGCGCGGCGGCCGCGGCCCTTGCTTTCCTCGCTCATGCTCTCCTCAGTCCTGCGTGCGTTGCCCGCTGTATCTCTCACTCAGACGGACGAGTGCGTTCCAGGGTTCCACGGCGCGCGGGGCGTACGGAACCCCGGGGGCGGCTCCCCCCGACGGGGGTGGACAGCGCGTGACGCGGCGGCCACCCGGGGTTCGGATCGAGAACGTACGAGCCTGTGGAAGGGTTCATTCCGAGGCACGAATGTGGCGAAGGTCGCACAGGCCCCGAACGCGGAAACCGTGGGGCGGGACGACACGAAGCCGCCCCCGCCGCGGGTGCGGCGGGGGCGGCTTCGGTGAGGCGGACCCGGTCAGTCGTCGTTCTTGCCGGCCGGGGTCGTCTTCGCGATCTGCATCAGGAACTCGGCGTTCGACTTCGTCTGCTTCATCTTGTCGAGAAGCAGCTCGATCGCCTGCTGCGAGTCGAGCGCGTGCAGCACCCGGCGCAGCTTCCAGACGATGGCGAGCTCCTCGCTGTTGAGGAGGATCTCCTCCTTGCGGGTGCCCGACGGGTCGACGTCGACGGCCGGGAAGATCCGCTTGTCGGCGAGCTTGCGGTCGAGCTTGAGCTCCATGTTGCCGGTGCCCTTGAACTCCTCGAAGATCACCTCGTCCATGCGCGAGCCGGTGTCGACGAGCGCGGTGGCCAGGATGGTCAGCGAACCGCCGTCCTCGATGTTGCGCGCCGCACCGAAGAAGCGCTTCGGCGGGTACAGCGCGGTCGAGTCGACACCACCGGACAGGATGCGGCCGGAGGCGGGCGCCGCGAGGTTGTACGCGCGGCCCAGACGGGTGATGGAGTCCAGCAGGACGACCACGTCGTGACCCAGCTCGACGAGGCGCTTGGCGCGCTCGATGGCCAGCTCGGCGACGGTGGTGTGGTCCTCGGCCGGGCGGTCGAAGGTCGAGGAGATGACCTCGCCCTTGACCGACCGCTGCATGTCGGTGACCTCTTCCGGACGCTCGTCGACCAGGACGACCATCAGGTGGCACTCGGGGTTGTTGACCGTGATCGCGTTGGCGATCGCCTGCATGATCATGGTCTTGCCGGTCTTCGGCGGGGCCACGATCAGGCCTCGCTGGCCCTTGCCGATCGGCGACACGAGGTCGATGATGCGGGTCGTCAGCACACCCGGGTCGGTCTCCAGACGGAGGCGGTCCTGGGGGTACAGCGGGGTCAGCTTCTGGAACTCCGGTCGGCCGCGGCCGGATTCGGGCGCCATGCCGTTCACCGAGTCCAGCCGCACGAGGGCGTTGAACTTCTCGCGACGCTCGCCGTCCTTGGGCTGGCGCACGGCACCGGTGGTGTGGTCGCCCTTGCGCAGACCCGCCTTGCGGACCTGGGCGAGGGAGACGTACACGTCGTTCGGGCCGGGCAGGTAGCCCGAGGTCCGGATGAACGCGTAGTTGTCGAGGATGTCGAGGATGCCCGCGACGGGGATCAGCACGTCGTCGTCGGCGACCTGCGGCTCGGCCGGCGCGAACTCGTCGCGGCCACGACGGCCACGGCGGTCGCGGTAGCGGCCGCGACGGCCACGGCGGCCGTCCTCGCCGTCGAAGTCGTCCTGCGGGCCGTTGTCCTGACGGTCCTGACGACCCTGCTGGCCCTGGCCCCGGCCGCCCTGCTGCTGACGGTCGGCGCGGTCCTGCCGGCCGCCGCCCTGGCCCTGACCCTGGCCCTGACCCTGGCCCTGGCTCTGAGCGCCCTGGCCCTGGCCGCCCTGGCCCTGGTCGTCGGCCTTGGCGCCGCGCTCGCGGCGGCTCTGCTGGCGCTCGCCCCGCTCGGCACGGTCACCGCGCTCGGCACGGTCACCGCGCTCGGCACGGTCACCGCGCTCGCCGCGGTCACGGCGGTCACGGCGGGTACGGCCCTCGCCGGCCTCCTGCGCCTGGCCCTGGGCGGTGACGGCGGTCGCCGCCTCGGCCTGGGGCTCGGCCTGGACCGCCGGAGCGGCCTCGGTCTTCTGCTCGACCGCCACGACGGCGGGTGCCGAGGACTCCGGGCTGCCGGAGGGCGCGGTCGCCCGACGGCGGCGGCGCTCGCCGACCGGGGCGTCCTCTGCCCGCTCGGCTTCGCTCGCGCGGGAGGGGCCACCCGCGGGCTGACCCGGGATGTCGATCTGCGCCTGGACGGCGGGCTTCTCGGCGGCGGGCGCCGCGGCGGCGGCCTCGCCCGTACGGGCCTTGCTGGTGGCGCGGCGCTTCGGCTTGGCCTCGGCGGCGTCGGCGGCGGGGGCCGCGGCCTTGGGGGCGCTGCCGCCCTGCGCCTCCTTGATGACCTCGATCAGCTGGCTCTTGCGCATCCGCGCGGTGCCCCTGATCCCGAGGCCCGACGCGACCTGCTGCAGCTCGGCCAGGACCATGCCCTCAAGGCCGGTGCCGGAGCGGCGGCGCTTGGGTGCGGCGCCCGCGGCGGGGGCACTGGTGTCGACGTTGGTGTCGGCAGCGCCCATCAGATCGGTGGTGTCGCTCACGAAGGGTCCTTCCCTGGAGCGGACGTCGGCCTGTCTGGCTCGGCGACCGGTTGTGCTGTCCGACGACGGAGCATGACCTGATGGGTCATGGACCGCAGCCGGGGCGGTGGTCCGCCGATCGATGTACGGCGGAGAGAAACGTGCGTGGGTGGTTCCGGCGAGAAGCCCCGAGCTGGAAGCGTGGGAATGTCACGCCGATTCCGGAGCGTGCCCGAAACTGCTGGCAGCGATCAAAGCAGTCGGGGAGGCTCCCGGAAGAAAGGTGGTCCCGGATGGGGACACTGAGCACCGAGCCATGGCGACTTCGGATGCGCACTTGAGACTAACACTACCGGATCCAACAGTTATTCCCCCTCTCAATCACCGGCAATAGCCCCTTCCGCAGGTGGGCGGCCTGCCCGGCCGCCCGCCCCGGCGGGCCGTGTCGTCACGACACGGACTGCCCGCCCTGGGCACCCAGCGGAAGGACGCTCGCGCCCGCGGCGTCGAGTGCGAGCCGGTTGGCCGCCCACCCTTCGCCCGCGAGCTGCGCGACCTTGTCGGCCGCGTCGTTGTCGACCAGCGCGAGGACCGTGGGGCCCGCGCCGGAGATGACCGCGGGGATGCCGTCCGCCCGCAGTCGGCCCACGAGTGCCACGCTCTCGGGCATCGCGGGGGACCGGTAGTCCTGGTGCAGCCGGTCCTCGGTGGCGGGCAGCAGGAACTCGGGACGCCTGGTCATGGCCTCCACGAGCAGGGCCGCACGGCCCGCGTTCACGGCCGCGTCCACGTGCGGCACGGTGCGCGGCAGCAGTCCCCGCGCGGTCTCGGTCAGGACCGGCTTGGACGGCACGAAGACCACCGGAACGATGGAATCGGCGGGGTCCATCCGGATCGCCTTGGCACTGCCCCCGTCCATCCAGGCCAGGGTGAAGCCGCCGAGCAGACAGGCGGCGACGTTGTCGGGGTGGCCCTCGATCTCGGTGGCGAGCTCCAGCAGCGCCGCGTCGTCGAGCCTGGCCTCGCCGCCTATGGTCACGGCGCGGGCGGCGACGATGCCGGCGCAGATCGCGGCGGACGAGGAGCCGAGCCCGCGGCCGTGCGGGATGCGGTTGGCGCAGACGACCTCCAGGCCGCGCGGCTGCCCGCCCAGCAGGTCGAAGGCCGTGCGCATGGAACGTACGAGGAGGTGGCTCTCGTCCCTCGGGAGGGTGTCGGCACCCTCACCCGCGATGTCGATGTTCAGGCCGGAGTCGGCGACCCGGACGACCACGTCGTCGTAGAGCCCCAGGGCCAGGCCGAGGGCATCGAAGCCGGGGCCGAGGTTGGCACTGCTGGCGGGGACGCGCACCCGTACGGCGGCGGCGCGGAACGCTGGACCTGCCATCGGTCGATGACACTCCTTGTGACTGTGCGAGATCTGGTGTCGGTGCGGGATCTTCGCTGCGAATGTACTGGAGAACGTACGACACCCGAAGGCCCTTGGGGCAGCACCGCGTCATATGCGCGGTGGCGGATGTAAGTACAGCGTATCGAAGGAAGGTTCCCTCGCGACATAGGGCGCACAGGAGGCGCACGATGCGTGTCGCGGTCTTCCCCGGTTCCGCCTTGACTTTTGGTGTCGTACGAGCCGAGTTGCCGGATTCCGCGGACTTCCGGAATCCGGCAACGGGGCGGCGGGCGGGGAGGCCGGGGCCGAGGCCCCGGCCCYCCCCGCCCAGGGGTCAGACCAGGCCGAGACGGGCGGCCGCGGCCTCGGCGTCCACCGGAATGGTGACCGGCTGCGGAGCACCGGCGACCGCCCAATCAGGGTCCTTCAGGCCGTTGCCGGTGACCGTGCACACGATCTTCTGGCCGGGGTCGACGAGACCGGCCTCGGCGGCCTTCAGCAGACCGGCCACGGACGCGGCCGAGGCGGGCTCGACGAAGACGCCCTCCTGCGCGGCCAACAGGCGGTAGGCGGCCAGGATCTGGCGGTCCGTCACCTCGTCGATGAAGCCGCCCGACTCGTCCCGGGCCTGCAGGGCGTAGTCCCAGGAGGCCGGGTTGCCGATGCGGATCGCGGTGGCGATGGTGTGCGGCTCCTTGACGACCTCGCCGCGCACGATCGGCGCGGAGCCCGAGGCCTGGAAACCCCACACACGGGGCGTGCGGGAGGCCAGGCCGTCGGCCTTGTACTCCTTGAAGCCCTTCCAGTACGCGGTGATGTTGCCCGCGTTGCCCACCGGCAGGACGTGGATGTCGGGGGCGTCGCCGAGCGCGTCCACGATCTCGAACGCGGCCGTCTTCTGGCCCTCGATGCGGACCGGATTGACGGAATTGACCAGCGCCACCGGATAGTTGTCGGACAGCGCGCGGGCCAGGTCCAGGCAGTCGTCGAAGTTGCCGTCAACCTGCAGGATCTTCGCGCCGTGCACGAGCGCCTGGCCCATCTTGCCGAGCGCGATCTTGCCGCGGGGCACGAGCACCGCGCAGACCATGCCGGCGCGCACCGCGTAGGCGGCGGCGGAGGCCGAGGTGTTGCCCGTGGAGGCGCAGATGACGGCCTTGGCGCCGTCCTCCTTGGCCTTGGTGATGGCCATGGTCATGCCGCGGTCCTTGAAGGACCCCGTGGGGTTCGCGCCCTCCACCTTGAGGTGCACCTCACAGCCGGTGCGCTCGGAGAGCACCTGGGCGGGGACGAGGGGAGTGCCGCCCTCGCGGAGCGTGACCACCGGGGTCGTGTCCGTCACCGGCAGGCGGTCCCGGTACTCCTCGATGATGCCGCGCCACTGGTGGGTGCGATTGCTGCTCATGGGTCCTTACTCCCCTTCAACACGCATGATGCTGGCGACACCGCGCACGGTGTCCAGCTTCCGCAGCGCCTCGACGGTCCCCGAAAGGGCGGCGTCGGGCGCGCGGTGGGTGACGACGACGAGGGAGGCCTCGCCGTCCTTGCCCTGCTGACGGACGGTGTCGATGGACACACCGTGCTCCGCGAAGGTCGTCGCCACCTGGGCGAGGACGCCCGGCTTGTCCGCCACATCGAGGCTGATGTGGTAGCGGGTGACGACGTCCCCCATGGGGCTGACCGGCAGCTGGGTGTATGCCGACTCGCCGGGCCCCGTTGCCTGGGCGAGCTTGTTGCGGCAGACCGCGACGAGGTCGCCGAGGACCGCGGACGCGGTCGGAGCGCCGCCCGCGCCGGGTCCGTAGAACATGAGCCGCCCGGCGGCCTCCGCCTCGACGAAGACGGCGTTGTACGCCTCGCGGACGGAGGCGAGCGGGTGGCTGAGCGGGATCATCGCCGGGTGCACGCGGGCGGTGACGGACTCGCCGTCCGCGGCGCGCTCCAGGATCGCGAGGAGCTTGATGGTGCAGCCCATCCGCTTGGCGGAGGCGAAGTCCGCGGCGCTGACCTCGGTCATGCCCTCGCGGTACACGTCGTCCAGGCGGACCCGGGTGTGGAAGGCGATGCCGGCCAGGATCGCGGCCTTGGCGGCAGCGTCGTAGCCCTCTACGTCGGCGGTCGGGTCGGCTTCGGCGTAGCCGAGGGCGGTGGCCTCGTCGAGGGCCTCCTGGTAGCCGGCGCCGGTCGAGTCCATCTTGTCGAGGATGAAGTTCGTCGTGCCGTTGACGATGCCCATCACGCGGTTGATCTTGTCGCCCGCGAGGGACTCGCGCATCGGGCGGACCAGCGGGATGGCGCCGGCGACGGCGGCCTCGTAGTAGAGGTCGAGCCCGTGCGTCTCGGCCGCGGCGTGCAGCGCGGCGCCGTCCTGGGCGAGCAGCGCCTTGTTCGCGGAGACGACGGAGATGCCGTTCTCGAAGGCGGTGGTGATCAGCGTGCGGGCGGGCTCGATGCCGCCGATGACCTCGATGGCCACGTCGATGTCGCCGCGTTTGAGGAGGGCGGTGGCGTCGGTGGTGACGAGCGCCGGGTCGATGCCCTCGCGCACCTTGGAGGGACGGCGCACAGCCACGCCGGCGAGTTCGACGGGCGCGCCGATCCTGGCTGTCAGATCGTCGGCGTGCGTCGTCATGATGCGCGCCACCTCTGAGCCGACCACTCCACAGCCCAGCAGCGCCACCTTCAGCGGACGCGTACGCATCATTCGACCTACGCCTTTCGATCTTCCATCCGTAACCCGTGCGCGGATTGCGCGCGGGTCCTGAACCAGTCTCACTCAATGGACAGGACTTTCCATCCTCGGTCCATTGAGTGAGACACCCGTTGAGATACCTATTTTGGGGGTCCGGGGGCTTTCCCCAGAAATATGGGAATCATCCGAGGTCGAGACGCAGGAGATCTTCCTCCGTCTCGCGCCGGACGATCACCCGCGCCCCGCCGTCGCGCACGGCGACGACGGGCGGGCGCAGGGCGTGGTTGTAGTTGCTGGCCATGGAGCGGCAGTACGCCCCGGTGGCGGGCACGGCGAGGAGGTCCCCGGGCGCGAGGTCGGCCGGCAGGAACGCGTCCTTCACCACGATGTCGCCGCTCTCGCAGTGCTTGCCGACGACGCGGACCAGCATGGGCTCGGCGTCGGAGACGCGGGAGACGAGGGTGACCCCGTACTCGGCGTCGTAGAGGGCGGTGCGGATGTTGTCGGACATGCCGCCGTCGACGGAGACGTAGGTGCGCAGGCCTTCGAGGGGCTTGATCGTGCCCACCTCGTACAGGGTGAACGCCGTCGGGCCGACGATCGCGCGGCCGGGTTCGACGGAGATGCGGGGCGCCTTGAGCCCGGCGCTCTCGCACTCCCGCGCCACGATCTCGGTGAGGGCCTTGGCGATCTCGTGCGGCTCGCGGGGGTCGTCGGCGGAGGTGTAGGCGATGCCGAGGCCACCGCCGAGGTCGATCTCGGGCAGCTCGACGCCGTGCTCGTCGCGTACGGCGGCCAGCAGCTGGATGACCCGCTTGGCGGACACCTCGAAGCCGGCCATGTCGAAGATCTGGGAGCCGATGTGGGAGTGGACCCCGAGCAGGTCGAGGCTCTCGTGCCCGAGCGCCCGCCGCACGGCCTCGGCGGCGGACCCGTCGGCCACGGCGATGCCGAACTTCTGGTCCTCGTGCGCGGTCGCGATGAACTCGTGCGTGTGCGCTTCCACGCCCACGGTCACCCGGATCTGCACGGGCTGGCGCACGCCCAGCTCACGGGCGATGTGCGCGACGCGGGCGATCTCCTGGAAGGAGTCGAGGACGATACGGCCGACGCCGGCCTCGACGGCCCGGCGGATCTCGGCCTCGGACTTGTTGTTGCCGTGGAAGGCGATCCGCGCGGCGGGCATCTCGGCGGCGAGGGCGGTCGCCAGTTCGCCGCCGGAACACACGTCCAGGTTCAGCCCCTCTTCCTTCAGCCACTTCACGACGGCCTTGGAGAGGAACGCCTTGCCGGCGTAGAAGACGTCCGCGTCCTTGCCGAAGGCGTGCGCCCAGGCGCGGCAGCGGGCACGGAAGTCCTCTTCGTCGAGGAAGTAGGCGGGGGTCCCGAACTCCTCGGCCAGCCGGGTCACTTCCATCCCGCCGACGCGGACCACCCCGTCGTCGTTGCGGGTGACGGTACGCGCCCAGACCTTCTCGTCCAGCACGTTCAGGTCGGCGGGCGGCGGGGCGTAGTGGCCCTCGGGCAGGACGTCGGCGTGGCGGGGCCCGGCGGGGTGCGCGGAACGGCTCATCGGAATCTCTCTTCGCGGGTCACAGGAAGTCGGGGGCGTCTACGCCGAGCAGGGCCAGGCCGCCGGCCAGCACCGTCCCGGCGGCTTCGGCGAGGGCCAGCCGGGCACGGTGGGCGGCCGAGGGTTTCTCGTCCCCTCGGGGCAGGACGTGGTGCTGGTGGTCGAGGAGCACGTCGGCGACGGTGACGAGGTGCCGGACGAGCCGCTCGGGGGCCCGGTGGTGCGCGGCGGCTTCGAGGACGAGCGGGTACTCGGCGATCACCCGCACCAGCTCGCGACCGACTCCACTCTCTCCGCTCTCTCCGCTCTCTCCGCTCTCTCCGGGTTCGGCCTCGAACCCGAGCAGAGCGGCGTTGCGGCCCAGGGCGCGGGCGCGGGCGTGGGCGTACCGCACCCGGAAGAGCTCGTTGGACTCGTCCTGGACGAGGAGGCCGGGCCCGAAGGCGGGGGTCTCCCGGGCCGGGACGCAGAGCATGGCCCAGCGGGCGGCGTCCTGCCCGTAGGCGGCGATCACGTCGCCGTCACGCCGGGCGACGGGGGCCAGGGGGGTGATCCCGGAGCCCTGCTCCTGCCCCTGGGACCTCATGATCCGCCCGACGGCCTCGCGCACGGCCCGTTCGCGCGGCCCGACGCGGGGAGCCCAGCAGAAGGGGTCGGCCTCGCCGCCGCCGTCCGCGTACCCGTACCGGTTCCCGGCGCTCAGGACCTCGCGTACGAGGGCGGCCTCGGAGCGGGCGGCGAGGGTGAAGTTCAGGAACCCGGCTCCGGTGACGTCGACGTGTGCGATCCCGGGCTCCTCGGCGAGCAGCCGGGCCAGCACGTCCGCCACGTCGCGGGGGACGCGGGCGGCCCCCTTGGCCACGTGGAAGGCGACGGGTGTGGCGTACTCCCCCACCCCGCCGGGCCGCGTCCGCTCGACGACGACCCGCTCGGGCACGCACCCACCGCCCAGCTCACCGCTCTCGACGGCACGGCGTACGGCGTGTACGACGGCACGAGAGAGGTCGGCGGGGATCACGTCACCCAGCCTAGGGGAGAAGCCCCGTCGGCCCGCACCGGGTTTCGCCATGTGAACAGCCATGTGAACGGACCCGGGACCAGACCCCCGAACAGACCCCTGAACCGCCCCCCGAACCGCCCCCGGCCGGCCGCGCGAAAAGGAGCCCTCAGGCCCCTCTGCCGGCCGGCGCGCCCTTCCGCTCACGGCGGTCCTTGCGCTCGACGAGCCTGCGCACGATGCGCACCAGCTCGGCGGGCTCGAAGGGCTTGGCGAGGAACGCGTCGACCCCGGCGGCGATCCCGGCCTCGACCTCGTGCTGGGTGCAGGCACTCACGATGGCGACGGGCAGGTGCCGCGTCCGCGGATCGGCCCGCAACTGCGCGGCCGCCCCGAACCCGTCCAGCCGCGGCATGACCACATCAAGGGTGATCGCATCGGGCTGCACCCGGTGAACGATGTCCAGACACTCGGCACCATCGCTCGCGGTCACGACCTCGAAGCCCTCCAGCTCGAGATTGACCTTGATCAGCTGCCGGATGACCTTGTTGTCGTCGACAACAAGCACCCGGCCCGAGGCGCCTGGCACAACTTGAGGGTAGGTCGCCCTAAGCCCCCGCGTCCGGGTTTTCGCCACTTCCACCCCCTCCGGGCGACCGACCCCCCTCTCCCGCCCAAATGGGTTCCTGATCACCCCACGGAAGCTGGTAGTGTTCAACCCGTCGCCGCAACGCGAACGACACGCCCCCGTAGCTCAGGGGATAGAGCAACGGCCTCCGGAGCCGTGTGCGCAGGTTCGAATCCTGCCGGGGGCACTTCGCAAGAAGTGCCCAAGAAGCCCCTGACCTGCAGAAATGCAAGTCGGGGGCTTTCTGTTTACCCGCGCGTTCGGCGATCTCGGTGGGATCGACACCGGCGTTCAGCCAGGTGTACAGGGTCGAGTCACACAGGTCGCAAGGGCGGGCGGCAAGGGGTGGCGCCACCAAGCCCGGCAAGAAGGCGAGTTCGCGGGCCTTGCGCCAGGCACGGACGGGCGGGTGGCATGAAGGACCCCGCTGCCCCGCCCCTCGGTCGGACGGGTACATACAGATGCGCCGGGACGAAGAGGGCGCCGACCTCGTGAGCGCCCTGGTGAAGGCGCACAAGTGGATCGCGGCCGAGATCTCGCTCGGTTCCAGCCGCTACTTCCACCACGAGGGGCGCTGGTTCGAGTTCGGGGATCAGCACCTGGAAGGCATGGCGGGAAGTCGACACCCTGCTGACGACTCCGGCCGGTCTCGGCTCCCGGCCTGGACGTCCGAGTTCAAGACGGAGGGTGTCTACAACCTGGAGGCGGCGAAACACGGTTACCTCTGGCTGAACCGACAACTCATCAGGACCCCCAGCATCCAGACGGTTTTGAGGCGGCTGACCTCCTGGCCCCGGTCGGCACCCTGATCCATGTGAAGCGCGCCACTTGGACCGCCTTCCTCCACGAGTTCAACCTCAGTGGCCGACCGAGGTGAGTGCGGCGGCCAGCACGCGGGCGCTCGCGGGGACGCCGCGGGCCGGTTCACCGTAGACGGCGTGAGCCTGGTCCAGGGTGGGCAAGAGGCTCGGGGCGCGGTCGGTGGGGGCGCGGTCGAGGAGCGTGGTGCCGGTTTCGGCCTCCTGGGTGGGGGCGTAGCCCGCGGTACGGAGGGCGGTGAGGGTCTCCTCGGGGGGTGCTGTGGAGATCAGGACCGTGGGGGCGATGCGGCGCAGGCGGAGTTTGGCCAGGCCGCGGGCCTGGGCCACCTCGGCGATCAGGGCGGTGTCGTCCGAGCGGATGCAGCAGGCGGAGCGGACGACCTTGAGTTGTCCGTGGGTGCGGGCGGTGTCTTTGATCGTGTAGGCCAGTGGTTGGGGGAGGGGGGTGTCGCGCTCGCTTGCCGCCGTGAGGCGGTCGAGTAGTTCGTCTGCGCTCCAGCCGGCGTCCAGGGCCCGGCGGATGGAGGTTGCCGTGATGCGCCAGACCACCGCGTGACCCTCGGACTCGATGTCCCCGACCGCAGAGAGCAGGTCGGCGAGGGCGGGCGCGGGCGCCCCGGTGACCGTGGCGGTCAGGTCGCTCTGGAACCGGGCCGTGTCGCTGGGCTCGGGCAGCGCTGCGTACAGCTCCTCGCGGAGGGTGGTCACCGCCTTCGCCAGGGTGGGGCGGAGGGAGAGGTCTTCGCCCAGGCCCTCCGAGCCACGGGCGGACGGGTCGGAGTCCGCGCCGGGCACTGCCGGGTAGTGGTGGGCGGCTCCCGCCTCCAGCAGTCGGCACAGGGCCCGCCCGACGGGGGTGAGCGCGCCGTGAGCGACCACGCCGAGCAGGGCCGCCTCTGCCAGGGTGGCCGCCATGCGGTCGAGGACTCCGTCCAGGCCGGTCAGTTCCCCCGTGGCGTCTGCGGCCAGGTGAGCGCGCAGGGCGGGCTGGAACCATGCGGCCAGGGCGAGCAGTTCGGTGTATCCGCGCGCGTTCGCGGTCAGCCCGTGTCCGTCGGGGAGGATGGCAAGCGCTCGCAGGACCCCGGCGCGGAGGGTCACGGCGTCCTCGTCCTGCGGGCTGATGAGCGCGACCGGGGTCTCGTCGGGGTCCGGCCAGTGGCTGAGTACTTCGGGGACCACGGCCCAGGCTGCCAGGAGCGGCAGCAGTTTGCCCGCGGGCGAAGCGGCGGCCCAGGCGTCGTAGCGGTCGCTGGGCAGCAGCCGGGCGGAGGGCTTGGGGGCCTTGGGGTTCCGGCGGCCCCGGGGAGCGGGGGCCGGTTCGTCGTCCTGCGGCGCGGCCAGGCCTGCGTTCACCGCGAGGTCCAGCCACAGCCGGGTGCCGACCTCATCGGCCCCGGCCGCCTTGGCCAGCCTCCGGGTGTCCCGTACGGCGATCCCGCCCGCCTTCCGGATCGCGACCGGCTCGGCGGCCAGCGCCCGCAGGACCAGTTCGGCCCGCCAGGCGGCCGCCGCGGCGGCCGTGCCGCCCTCACCCTCCCAGCCGGACGGCAGCGGCGCGGTGGCGGTGAACGGCTCTGGTTCCAGCCGGGGGCTGGGTGCCGCGCCACCTTCGCGGAGCGCACGGGCGACCTCGTACGGAAGCTCCACCAGGTCGAGATCGACGGGGACCAGTAGTCCGCGCTCGGCCAGCCAGTCGGTGCCCTCGTCGCCGCTGCCGCCCTCCCGGAAGACGTACTTGGCGTCCGGGCCCGCGTACTGCGACCCGTACCGGCCGACGAAGCAGTGGGTCCGCAGCAGCGGCGGACCGGGTACCAGGTGGTCCAGCAACTCCAGTGCCCGGGCCGGGGCGTCCGCCACCAGTACCCGCACCCGGACGGGATCGGCGAGCAGAGCGACGATCAGCTCCTGGGCCTCGTCACGGGTACGGGCCGCGCCCTCGCCGAAGAGGTTTGCGGCGATCCGCTTGATCTCGGGGGCGTTGTAGGCGCAGGTCAGCAGCCGGTTGGCGGTGCGCCCGTAACCGTCGAACCCCGTGGCCCGAACAAGCAACAGCGGCGGCAGCGCCAGTTTCCCCTTGGGCGCGGGGAGCAACAGCGCGCGCTCCCGCAGTCGGGTGAGTGTGTGTTCCGCCCGCTGCCGCTTCTCCCCCGGCTCGAACCAGGCCAGTACGTCCCGCTCGGGCACCAGTCGGTCCGCGGGTTCCACCGGGGGAACGGGCTTCCGCTGTTGCCAGGGATATCCGGGCCCGTCCTCGGCCTCGCCACCGACTGCGGGGCCGTGCCGCTCCAGAGCAAGGGCGGCGATGGAAGCGAGCAATTCCAGTTCTCCGGCGGTGCCCGCCATCAGGCCCTGGCCCACCGACTCGTCGGTGAGCAAGTGTTCGGCGAGCTCGCGGAGGGTGGTGATCCGTCGGTACCCGGCGGCGAGCGGCAGATCCCGCTCCTCCAGCAACGCGGTCAGCCGCTCGGGGTCCAGGGTGCCCAGCCATTTCGCGAGGGCGGTACGCGCATTCACCCGGCCAGGCTAGCGCCGCCCGATCACCCCTCGGGGGTGAACCGGCCGTGCCCGTCCCCTCAGACCGCCGCGCTCAGTGGCGGCGCAGGTACATCACCATGCCTGCCCCGGCGGTTTCCCTGACTACTGCCAAGCACGAACAAGGTCTTCCGGACCCCAGTGCGCCGCAAGAGGCAGACCGGCCTCGACACCAGAACGGGACACCGCCACCAGCGCCGTGCCCGGCTCGGCGCCGGGCACGGCGAGCATGTCCCGCACCAGAGCGTCGTACTCACGCCGGCCGAACGGCTGCGACTCCAACCACTTCACCGAGCCGATGAAGTGGACCCGCCCTGCCACGGGTTCACGGTCGGCTCCGATCAGGTCGATCTCCGGGTTGTTCTGCCGGTTCCACCAACCGCCGACCGCCTCCGTCTGCGGCC
The DNA here is from genome assembly GCF_052114405.1 of Streptomyces sp. M-16. Classification (NCBI taxonomy): domain Bacteria; kingdom Bacillati; phylum Actinomycetota; class Actinomycetes; order Kitasatosporales; family Streptomycetaceae; genus Streptomyces; species Streptomyces sp. M-16. The sequence continues at coordinate 88,211 of NZ_JBFRER010000029.1, forward strand.
ACCTCTCATCGGGCAGCAGGCGCAGCAGCGACTCACGGACGACCGGCTCGACGGCCCGGCCCCGCCAGGTCGTCCACGACCGCTCAATGCGCTCCAGCGCCAGATCACCGCGGCCGCGCTCGATGAGCGGGATCCCGCGCTGCAGGAAGGCCAGCCAGAACCGGAGATAGGGATCGGCGATGCGGTAGCGCTTGTTCTTGCTGTCCGCCTTGATTGAGAGCGGCAGGTCAGCGGCCAGGACCCGCTTGGCCAGCAGCGTGTTCAACAGCGGAGACAGCGTGCCCGAGGGCAGCGCGCCGGCACCACCGGCTTGCGCGGCAATGGTGGAGAAGGTCCGCTCGCCACTGCCGACCGCTTCCAGGATCGCGCGCGAGTGGGACGCCTCGGGAAACTCCCCCAGCAGCGACAGCTCGCCCGCCACCAACAGCGGCGCAAGTGGGTTGGACACAGCCTCGCGCAGGAAATCTCTGCGGCCCATCCCCGGCCGCCAGGACTGAACGATCTCCGGGAACCCTCCGGTGATCAGCAGCGCGTCCACCGCTTCCGCCGCGTCCAGACCGGTCATCGCCTGCACATCGGCCAGATGCAGCGGCCGTACGGTCATCTTGGCCGCCCGGCCGAAGAACGGGCGGCCATAGGACTGCAGCGCCTCCATCACCGACATGTCACTGCCGACCAGGATCAGCAGGACCGGCTTGGCGGACAGGTGCCGGTCCCAGACCGTCTGCAGCGCCCCCTCGAACTCGCCGTCCTGTTCCACCAGCCACGGCACCTCGTCGATCACCGCAATGCTCGGGGTGTCGTCCGGAACCGCGACCGCCAGGGAACGCAGGGCCTGGTTCCAGTCGGCGGCCTGCAGCCCGGCCACCAGCTCTGCCCCGGGCAGAGCGGAATGTGCCAGCGTCGCGGCGAAGTCCGCCCGCTCGGTCACGGCGTTGCGTCCCCGGGTCGCCTGGAAGACCACGTACGGGAGCCCGGAACGGTCGCAGAACTCCTGGACCAGACGAGACTTGCCCACCCGGCGCCGCCCCGTCACGATCACAGCCCGACCGCGGGTGGCGCCCGTACCATCGGCCACCAGGCCCAGCTGCCGAGCCAGCTGGTCCAGGTCAGCAGACCTGCCCTTGAACTCCATCAGCGTCACATCCCCAGCGCCCATGAAACATATATTCGATATTACGTAGATTGAATCTTACTTAGATACTAGCTCGCTTCCGGGACACCCCCAGCACCTCAGTGGCTCCCCGGCGGCTTGTCGATGTTTGCGTCGCTGCCCGCCCGGGATAGATGCGGGTGGTGCCGGGCTGGAACGCGCGTGCGGAGATGTTCGTGCAGAACTGGACCGCCCGGCGTTCGGGCGGCTTGGTGTCGCCACGGCAGAGGCCGCCGATGCGCAGGCCCTCGACGAATGTCTCGGGCTCACGCAGGCCGAGGTGATGGAAGCCGTCACTCCAGGTGTAACCCGGCTCCTTGGGGTGGGTGTTGCGGACCCATTGCGCACTCTCCGGCTACAGCGCTTGAGGAATCGGCCCGCCTCAGCGGTCGTCACGCCGCGACCCGTACGGGGCGTGGCGGCCCGGGGCGGCTTCGTCCGGCTCCACCGCTGTGTTGTGGCGCGGCCCGCGCACGCGGCAGGCTGCCGAACGGAGGTCAGGGGGCTTACGTGGTGGGGGACGCCGGGCGGGGGCGGGTGGCCAGGGTGGCGGCTGCCGCGGTCAGGGTGATGAGGCCGCCTGTGGCGAGGGCCCAGCGGGGGCCGTGGTGTTCCGCGAGCAGGCCCGTGAGGAGGGCGCCCAGGGGGGTGCCGCCTTGGAAGATCACCGTGTAGAGGGCCATCACCCGGCCCCGGTAGGCCGGGTCGGTGCCCAGTTGGACGCGGTGGTTCGACGCCTGGGCGAAGTACATCATCGTGAAGCCGGTCAGGGTCAGGAGCAGGCAGGCCGTGGTCAGGGTCGGGGCCAGGCCCGCGAGGGCCTCCGTCGCGCCGAAGGCCAGTGCCGAGCCGGTCACCACCAGGGCCGACGGGCGGCCGCGGCGGGCGGTGGTGGCGAAGGCGGCCAGCAGGGAGCCCGCCGCGAGGGAGCTGCCGAGCAGGCCGAAGGCGGTGGAGTCGGTGTGGAACTCCGTCTTGGCCAGCAGGGGCAGGGTCAGCTGGAAGTTGAACCCGGCCAGGCCCACCACGCCGAGGAGTGCCAGCGGCAGTACGAGGTCGGGGCGCCGGCCGACGTAGCGCAGTCCGTCCGCGACCTTGGGCGCGGCCGGCCGCGCCGCCGGTACGTGCAGTTCCGCCGGGCGCATCAGGGCGACGCTGGCGACCGTGCCGAGGTAGCTGACGGCGTTGATCAGGACGACGGCCGCGACGTCGAGGCGGGCTATGAGGAAGCCCGCGATCGCCGGGCCCACCACGCGGGCGACGTTGAAGTAGGCCGCGCTCATCGCCGAGGCGTTCGGCAGGAGTTCGCCGCCGACCATCTCGCCGACGAACGAGATCCGGGTGGGAGCCTCCACCGCGTTGACGGTGCCCAGGGCCAGGGCGAAGAGCCAGATGTGCCAGAGCCGCACCTCGCCCAGGAGGATCCACAGGCCCAGCGCCAGCGCGAGCACCCCGGACGCGCCGTTGGCGAGCATCAGGAGGCTGCGTTTGCTGTGCCGGTCGGCGAGCCGGCCCCCGTACAGGGTCAGCAGGAGGACGGGGGTGAACTGCAGGGCCGTCACCATCCCCAGGGCGGTGCCCGAGTCGCCGGAGCGTTCCAGGACCAGCCAGTCCTGGGCGATGACCATCATCCAGGTGCACGTGACGGAGAGGAGCTGTCCGAGGACGAACAGCCGGAAGTTGCGCACCGAGAGGGACTGGAAGGTGCGTCTCAAGGTCTCCACGGTTCGGCTGTTCCCCTTCCACGGCGCCGCACGGGCTCGGCGGCACACCTGGGAACACGGTGGTCCCGCCCACTCGATTCTTTCTCGTGACGGTGTTCCGGCCACTTCCGGTGGTCCGTACGAGGGGGGTGGGGCGGGGTTGGTGGGTTTGGGGGGTGGGTGCGGGGCGGGGGCCTGCGTAGGGTGGTCGGACAGGCCGCATTGTGCCGCTGACCAGGGCATTTGCGGGAAAGCAGCGCGTGGAGGATGGGGCGACGAGGATGCGTGAGCTGACGGAGACCGCACGGCAGTGGGTGGCGGAGGGGCGGGTCGCGTTCCTGGCGCGGCCGGTGACCGAGCAGGGGTTCGGGCCGCGCGATCCGGCCGGGGCCGTGCTCGTGGACGCGCGGGGCGAGTGCGTGGGGGCCCTGTACCGCGGGGTGTTCGACGCCGAGCTCGTCGCCGAGGCGGCGGCGCTGGGCGCGGCCGGGAACGCGGAGGGGGCCCGGGTGTGCGAGCTGTCCGTCGGGGCGGGCGAGGCCGTGGAGGCCCGGCTGACCTGCGGCGGGCAGGCGGAGGTGCTGTTGCAGCCGCTCGCGGCGATCCCGGCCGAGTGGTGGGAGCTGCTCGGGGCGGGGGCCGGGGTGGCGCTGGTGACCCGGCTGAACGAGGACGCCGACCGGGCGGAGAGCCGGGTCGTGCGGGCCGGCGGGACGCCCGGCGACGACGCCGAGCGCCGGGCCGGGGAGCTGCTCGGTACGCGCCGGCCCGGCCGGGACGCGCTGTACGGGGGATCCGGGCTGGTGCTCGTGGAGGCGTACCCGTCGGCGCCGCACGTGGTGATCGGCGGGGCCGGGGAGCTGGCCGACGTCATCTCGGCCCAGGCGGCGCTGCTGGGCTGGGAGGCGGTGTGCGTGGAGGGCGCGGCCGAGGCGGAGAAGGTGCTGACCGCCCACCGGGACGCCGCCTGCCTGGTGCTGCTCAGCCACGAGCCCGACTTCGACGTGCCGGCCCTGCGGACGGCGCTCGCGCTCGGGATCCCGTACGTGGGGGCGCTCGGGTCGCGGCGGACCACCGCGCGGCGCCGGGAGGGGCTGGTCGCGGCCGGAATCCGGGAGGCGGAACTGGCCCGGGTGCACGGGCCGATCGGGCTCGATCTGGGCGCCAAGACCCCGGCGGAGACCGCCCTGGCGATCTGCGCCGAGATCCTCGGGGTGCTCGGCGGGCGGGAGGCGCAGGGGCTGCGGGATTCCGACGGACCGTTGAGGTGACGGATCCGTCGAGGGGGCAGGGGCGGGCGGACCGGACGGGGCCGGCCCGGCGGTCCGCTCCCCCGCGGTTCGAAGATTCTTTCGGCCGATTGCATGAAATCCGACCAAACGCGGGAAAATAGGACGTATGAATACGACCCTGATCCCCCTCGCGGCGGACACGACACTGGGCCAGATCGCATGGTTCCTGTTCGTCGGGCTCGGCGTCGTCGGAGTCCTGCTCGGCGGCTTCGCACTGGGCCGGAGGGTGCGCGACCACGAACCCCCGCCCCCCACCCCCGAGAGCCAGCCCCACCTGCCCGACGGCGGTGCGGTGTACGAGGTGCGCGAGGAGCGGGACTACGTCGAGATCCCCGAGGGCGGCCTGCGCCCCCACGAAATGCAGGGGTACGGCAACTTCGGCTCCCGCACYCACAGCCATCCGGACGACGCCCGCGCCGAGCGGGAGGCCGGCTACGAGCTCCCCAAGGGGCCCGGACCGCACGCGCAGCCCGGATCTCCCCCGAACGCGGGGCGCGGCGCCCACGCCTGAGCCGGCCCGCGCCCGACCGGCCCACGCCTGAGCCGGCCCACGCCTGAGCCGGCCCGCGCCCGACCGGCCCGCGTCCGACCGACCCGACCCGACCCGCGCCCGGCGACCTTCGCGCTCCGGCCTCTGACCCGCGGCCCCGCGGGTCAGAGGTCCGTCCGGAGCCGGAGCACCTCCGGCGGCGGATGCCGGGCCGAGCTGCGCCGGACCTCGGCGGCCAGGGGCGGGTCCAGCGGGCGGAACGGTACTTCGCCGAGCCCGATCGCGGTGACCGTGGCCGCGGCGGGGGCCACCTCCCCGAGGGTCGCGACGGCCGCCGCCATCTCCGTACGCAGCCCGGCGGAGAGCGGGCTCGACACCAGCGGCGCCTCGTCGTCCTCTCCCGGCAGCACCAGGACGAGGGCCAGCGGGCGGCGCGGGGTGCCGGTGAAGCCGATCACCGCCGCGTCCGCGATGTCGGTGTGGCGCAGCTTGCGCCAGGAGCGCCGGCCGGCGGGGTAGGACTCGTCGAGCCGCTTCACGACCAGGCCCTCGATGCCGCTGGCGGGCAGGGTCGCGTACCAGGTCTCGGCGAGCTCGGGGTCGGTGGTCATCGGCACCGGCTGGAACGGCGGGCCCAGGGGCAGGAGCAGATCGACCAGGAGCGCCCGGCGGCGTTCGTAGGGGCGGGCGCGGACGTCGAGTCCGGCCAGTTCCAGCACGTCGAAGGCCGCGTACGAGGCCGGCAGGCGTTGCGCGAGCACCGCCGCGCGGGCCGCGCTCGGGGCCGCGGCGCGCCGCTGGACCAGCGCGAAGTCCGTACGGCCCGCGTGCCACACCACCACCTCCCCGTCCAGTACGGTCCCGGCGGGCAGTTCCCGGGCGGCGGCGGCCAGGTCGGGGAAGGCGGCGGTCACGATCCGGCCGGATCGGGCCTGGAGGACCACGTCCTGCGCCGTGCGCACGACGACGAGGCGGTGCCCGTCGAACTTCGGCTCGTACGCCAGCCCTGCCCCGCGCGGCAGGGTGCGCACGGCCGCGGCCAGCGCCACCCGGATCACGGCAGCCTCCCGGCACGGGCGGGGTCGGTCAGGGGGGCCAGCAGATCGCCGTCGCGGGCCAGCCGGGGCGCCATGTCGTCGGCGAGGAAGACCAGGTCGGCGGCGGTCCGACAGCCCTCGACCTCCTCCCAGGAGACGGGTGCGGAGACGGTGGGCAGCTCCCGCGCGCGCAGGGTGTAGGGGGCGGCGRTGGTCTTGGCGGCGGCGTTCTGGCTGTGGTCCACGAACACCTTCCCGGGGCGCAGGGCCTTGGCCATCCGGTGCACGACCAGGCCGGGGAGGGCCGCCTCGGCCTCCTGGGCGAGGGTCTTGGCGTACGCGGACACGCGCGCGGACGGGGTCGGCTCGATCGGGACGGCCAGGTGCAGGCCCTTGGAGCCGGAGGTCTTGGCGTAGGCGTCGAGGCCGTCGGCGGCGAGGCGCCCGCGCAGCCAGCGGGCGGCGGCGCAGCACTCGACGACGGTGGCGGGCGGGCCGGGGTCGAGGTCGAAGACGATCCGGTCGGCGACGGCGGGCCGGCCGGCCGTCCACTGGGGGGTGTGGAACTCCACGACGAGGTTGGCGGCCCACATGAGGGTGGGCAGGTCGCGGACGACCACCTGTTCGGCCCGTTCGTCCTCGGAGCGGGGCACGGGGGTGGTCCTCACCCAGGCGGGCGTACCGGGTGGCGGGTTCTTGGTGAAGAAGAGCTGTCCGTCCGGACCGTCGGGATAACGCAGGAAGGAGACCGGCCGGTCGCGGATGTGCGCGAGGAGGGAGTCCGCGACCGTGGCGTAGTAGTGCAGCACCTCGCCCTTGGTGAAGCCGGTCCGCGGGTACAGGACCTTGTCCAGGTTGCTGAGCGCGATGCGACGCCCCTCCACCATGGTGATCGGCGTCATACGATGAGATTGCCACGAATCAGGAGGAACCGTGCGATCCATTTGGAACGGGGCGATCTCCTTCGGCTTGGTCAGCATTCCGATCAAGCTCGTCAACGCCACCGAGAGCCACTCGATCTCCTTCCGTCAGATCCATGTGACCGACGGCGGCCGCGTCCGCTACCGCAAGGTGTGCGAACTCGACGGCGAGGAGGTGCCGGCCGCCGAGATCGGCAAGGGGTACGAGGAGGCCGACGGGTCGATCGTCCCGATCACGGACGAGGACCTGGCGCGGCTGCCGATCCCGACCGCGAAGACGATCGAGATCGTGTCGTTCGTGCCGGCCGAGGAGATCGATCCGTTGCAGATGGACGCCGCCTACTACCTCGCGGCGAACGGCGCCACGGCGGCGAAGCCGTACACGCTGTTGCGGGAGGCGCTGAAGCGGAGCCGGAAGGTGGCGATCGCCAAGTACGCGCTGCGGGGGCGGGAGCGGCTCGGCATGCTGCGGGTCGTCGACGACGTGATCGCCATGCACGGGCTGCTGTGGCCGGACGAGATCCGGCAGCCTGAGGGCGTGGCCCCCGAGGCGTCGGTGACCGTACGGGAGGCCGAACTCGACCTGGCCGACGCCCTGATGGCCACCCTGGGCGAGGTGGAGATCGCCTCGCTGCACGACGACTACCGCGATGCCGTGGAGGCCATGCTCGCGGCGAAGACGGGCGAGGGGTTCGAGCCGGCGGAGGCGGTGGTGGAGCCGGCCGGCGGCCAGGTGATCGACCTGATGGCGGCGCTGGAGAGCAGCGTACGGGCGGCCAGGGCGTCCCGGGCCGGGGGTTCCGGGGACTCCTCGGAGTCCGGGGCTCCGGCGGAGGTGACGCCGATCCGCGGCCGCAGGACGCCGGCGGCGAGCGCTCCCGCGCCCAAGGCGGTGGGCGGGAAGAAGTCGACGGCGTCGACGGGCGCGGCGAAGAAGACGGCGGCCGGGGCGAAGGCGGCCGCCGGGGGGAAGAAGAGCACCTCCACGGCCAAGAGGGCCGCCACGGCCAAGGGCGCAGGCACGGCCGGGTCGGGGGCCAAGTCCGGAGGCGGTGCAGGGGCGGGGTCCCGGACCCGGACCACCAAGTCCACCTCCACCGCGAAATCGGCTTCGGCCGCCAAGTCGGCCGGGACCGGCAGGGCTTCGGCCTCCGGCGCGGGCGCCGCGAAGAAGGCAGCGCCCCGCAAGCGGAGTTCGGCCTGAGGCGTCCGGACTCGGGCCCCGGGCCCGAGGAATCCGGCCCGGACACCAGGCCTGAGCGGTCCGGCCCGGACACCAGGCCCGAGCGGTCCGGCCCGGACCCCAAGCCCGAGCGGTCCGGCCCGGACCCCAAGCCCGAGCGGTCCGGCCCGGACCCCAAGCCCGAGCGGATCCGGACTCGGTGGTCCGGCCTACGGGGTGGACCAGGTGGGGTGGGTGCGGGCCAGGGTGAAGAGGGCCTCCACGTCCGGGAGTTTGAGGGTGGCGGGGGCGGCCGTCAGGACGGCGGAGAAGGTGGCGGGCTGGAGGACGAGGATGTCCCGGACCGTCGGGGCCACGTCGACCCGGGAGGCGTCCGCGAGCGCCAGGACGGGAGTGACCTGGGCGGTCAGCGCCCGGCCCGCGCGGGCCGCCGCCCGGCGGATCCACCGGGGGTCCGGACGCGGCTCGGCACGGCCCACCGTCAGCAGCAGGTCGCCGACTTTGGCGCGCTGGCGGCGCCCCGGGACCGTGCGGACGGCGAACACGCCCGGGGGCCCGATGAGCAGGTGGTCCAGCATCCCGAGGCCCGGCAGCGGGATGTCGTGCAGGGCCCGCCAGTCCTCTTCCTCCAGGGCGTCGGATTCCGCCCCGATCCGCTGCCGCGCCTGGAGTTCCTGACGCATCCGGTGCCGGGCCCGGCTGCCGGGCGATCCGTACGCGAGTTCGCCGAGCAGGGTCTCCCCGGGGCGGTTCGGGGCCAGGTCCCGGTCGGGCGGGAGGGTGAGCCGGAGCAGTTCGGCGGCAGTGGGGACCGGCGGCGGCCCGATGGTCCAGTCCCCGCTCAAGTACGGGCGCAGGGCCGCCAGGACCGCCGCGCGCCGGTCGTCCGCGAGGACGCTGATCCGGTTGGTCCGCCGGTCGTACCAGGCCACCGCGCGGCCGTCGGAACCGTTGACGTAGAGCCGGCCGCGGCCGGGCCGGCCGCTCGGAAGCACCTTGAGTCCACTCATCGGCCTCACCCCCCGTCGTCCATGGGAGCAGCCGGGGCGGCCTACGGCAATCCCTCCGTTGTGTAACAGCTCCGTCGGCTCCTTGCGGCCTGCCCGTTACAAGACCATCGCTCCCCCGCAACGGCCGGCGCCTATTTTTATGGCGCCCGGACCCTCCGGGCCTCCCTGACCCATGCCGAAGGAATCCCGTGAGTACCCTCAGCCGCCGCTCGACCGTTCGCGCCGCCGCCGTGACCGCATGCGTCGCCGGTCTGCTGGCGCTGCCCGCGGCCACGGCCGTCGCCGAGGGGAGGCCGGCGGCGTCGGGGGCACAGCGGACGCTGGTCAAGAGCATCTCCCTGGCGGACGGCCGCTCGACCGCGAAGGTGTACCGCCTCGCCAAGGACGCGTACCAGGCCGACATCATGCGCTCGGGCTCCACGGTGGCCACGCTGACCAGCCGGGACGGAACCACCGGCTTCGGCGGGTCCGGCGAGCTGCACGCCGCGCTTCGGCCCGACGGGCGGCTGTCCTCCTGGGTCGGCGAGACCCGCCCGCAGGACGGCTCCCACGCGGTGGCCGGCGACGGGTACAAGACCGGGACCCGGCACGGGAGCGGTGCGGGTGGCGGCCGGGTGCTGCCCGCCTCCGTCGAGGACGGCGGCGGGCGGGGCGGTACGGGGACCGGCGCGGGAACCGGCACGGCTACCGGGACCGTGCAGACCCTGCGGCTGAACACGCTGGCCGACGGGCCCGGCGACGGCGCGCTGCTGCTCGCCGCGGGCGGCGGTATCGCGGCCGTGGGCGCGGCCGGGCTGGGCTTCGCGATGCTGCGGCGGGGGCGGACGGACGGCTGAGCGCGCGGCCGGGCCGGGCCCCGGGCTGCCGGGTGCCGTCGGGTTCCGCCGGGTCGCACCGGTCCCCGCTGATCGCTGTCGCCGGGTGCCCGACGGGTGCCGTCGGGTGCGGCCGCCGTGGAGTCCGTACCGCGGACAGGGCGGCAAAAGGGATGTACCTCCGCATAAGGTTGCTTCGACCGGAGTCGATCGTACGCAGCGCCGAGGAGGGCCCGTCACCGTGCGAATACCGCTGTCGCGTGCGGGTGCCGCCCTGTGCGGGCTCCTGCTGCCGCTTCCGCTGCTCGCGGGCTGCGGGAACACCGGCGGGCTCGCCACCGCCGGGCCCACCCCGACGGCGAGCGGACCCGTACACCTGTGGCCGGAGCGGGCGGGCGCCGAGGTGCCGCCCGCCGATCCCGGGGGCGCGCCGCCGGAGTACGTCCAGGGCCTGCCGCGGGTCGTCGACCAGGACGTGCGCGGCGTCGACCCGGTGGCCCTGGTCCAGGCGGAGCTGAGGGCACGGCCCGGGAAGGTGACCGGGGCCGACGGGATGCCGGCGGAGACCGCTGCGGCGATCAGGGCGTGCGGGACCGCGGGCCAGGAGCCGGGGCAGTGCCCGGTGCGCCGGCCGTACTACCGGGACCTCACGGGGAACGGCAAGGACGAGGTCGTGGTGGGCATCGAGCTCCCGGACAAGATGATGTCCGTGCGGGTCTACACGGCCGACCCCGACGGCCGGCTCAACCGCATCATGGCGACCACCCAGACCGTCATCGCCGTCGAGCTGGCCGGAGGGGACGTGATCCTGCGGGCGCCGAGCGGCAACCCGGGGTACGAACTGATCACCGCCTGGTCCTGGGACGAGGGGCAGAAGACGATGCTGCCGACGTGGGAGCAGATCGTACGGGTGCCCGCGGCGCCATCGCCAGGGGCGTCCGTGACGGCCGGTGCGGGTGCCGGTACGGGTGCCGGGAGTGCGCCGTGAGGCGGGTGCTGCCCGCGTGGACGGCCACGCTCACCTGGAAGTCGGCGTGCTTCATCGTGGTGATGTGCTGCTCGCTGGCGGCCGTGCTGGGACTGCTCGTGCACGCCGAGGTGACCCGGCAGACCGTCGCGACCGCCCGCGACAAGGCGCTGGCGAAACTGCACGACGCCGCCCGCGCCTACGAGGCGGGCGAGGCCCTGCCACCCGATTCGGGCATCGATCCGCCAGGGCTGCCGCCGGAGCTGCGGGCCCTGGCGGTGAGCGGGCAGCGGGCCACCGTCGTCGCGGACCACCTGGGGGAGCCCGTGATGTGGGCCGCCGCCCCGGCGGACGGGCGGGCGCTGGCCACCGCGATCGACTACGGGCAGAGCGCACGGACGATCCGGGGGCTGGACAACGCCATCATCGGCTCCTCGATGCTGGCCATCGGCGGAACGCTGCTGGTGGGCGCCTTCGCCGTGACCCGCGTGACGCGCAGGCTGCACCAGACGGCGACGGTCGCCCGGCGGATCACCGCCGGCGACCTGGACGCGCGGGTCGGCGACCGGCGCACGACCGATCCCTCGCGGCACCAGGACGAGGTCTCCACGGTGGCCGGGGCACTGGACACGATGGCGGGCACCCTCCAGGCGAAGCTGCTGAGCGAGCAGCGGTTCACGGCCGATGTCGCGCACGAGTTGCGTACGCCGCTGACCGGGCTGCAGGCGGCGTCGGAGCTGCTGCCGGAGGGGCGGCCGACGCAGCTGGTGCGGGAGCGCGTGCGGACGATGCGGCAGCTGACCGAGGACCTGCTGGAGATCTCCAGGCTGGATTCGGGGAGCGAGCGGGTGGACACGGATCTGCACCAGCTGGCGCGGCTGGCGCGGAGGGTGGTGCGGGCGTCGGGGACGGACACGGAGGTCGTCGTCGTCAGGGACGCGCACGTGGAGACGGACCGGCGGCGGCTGGAGCGGGTGCTGGGGAACCTGGTCGCGAACGCGCACAAGCACGGGCGGGGGCCGGTGGTGGTGACGGTGGACGGGCCGGTGGTGACCGTACGGGACCACGGGGACGGGTATCCGGACTACCTGCTCGCGCACGGGCCGCAGCGGTTCCGGAGCGGGGGGAAGGGGCACGGGCTGGGTCTGACGATCGCGGTGGGGCAGGCGGAGGCGATCGGTGCGGGGCTGGAGTTCCGGGAGGCGGAGGGGGGCGGGGCGCTGGCGGTACTGACGTTGCCGTAGCCCTGGCCGGGCGGGGTCGGGGGGTGCCCTCGGCGGGCGCGGGGCCGTAGCC